>NZ_JBGMOE010000167.1:0-48393 GCF_041424195.1 Tardiphaga sp.
CTCCGCCCTCGCTGGACGAACTGCGCAAAGAGATCGACAGCATCGATGCGCAGGTCCACGCCCTGTTGATGCAGCGCGGCGACATCATCGACCGGCTGATTTCGGTGAAGCAGACCCAGGAGGTCGGCTCGGCCTTCCGCCCGGCACGCGAGGCCGACATGATGCGCCGTCTGGTGCAGCGCCATCGCGGCATCCTGCCGATCGACACCGTCGAGAGCATCTGGCGGGTGATCATCTCGACTTTTACTTATGTCCAGGCGCCGTTCTCGGTGCATGCGGATCTGTCGCTCGGCGAGAGCGCGATGCGGGACTCCGCACGCTTTCACTTCGGCTTCACCGTTCCTTACGTTGCGCATTTCAGCGCAGCGGCAGCGGTCGAGGCGGTCGCAAAGTCCAAGGGCGATCTCGCGCTGGTCTCGGCGACGTCCAGCCGCACGCCTTGGTGGATCCCGCTGGAAGCCCAGGGCGCGCCGAAGATCATCGCGCGCCTGCCCTTCATCGAACGCGCCGACCATCCGGCCGCGCTTCCCGTGTTTGTGGTGTCGCGCGTCGCCGACAGCGCCATGGTGACAGAGGTCGAGATGTGGAGCGTGCGGGTGTCCGGCTGGAATGCCGAGACTGCGCGCGCGCTGTCGCCGCTGGCGGAAATCGTCGCCGTGCCGGATACCGCCTTTGACGGTGCAGCGCTGCTGATCTCGATCACCTCGGCCTCGAGCCTCGACAAGATCAAGTCGGCGCTGATCGAGGCCGGTGCCTCGGTGCGCTCCACGGCTCTCGTCGGCAGCCACGCAACCCGCTATACCGTGCCCGCCAGCGGCGCACCGCGCTCGTAAGCCAATCTGACGTTCCGGAGTTGAAGATGTCCCGTCCCGTGCCGAAGCCCGGCATTCTCGAAATCGCCCCCTACACCCCTGGCAAGAGCCCGGTGGCCGAGCCCGGCCGCAAGGTGTTCAAGCTGTCTGCCAATGAGACCCCGTTCGGTCCGTCGGCGCGCGCCAGGGAAGCTTTCGCGAGTGTTGCGACGCATCTCGAGGACTATCCGGAAGGCACATCGAAGGTGCTGCGCGAGGCCATCGGCCGCCGCTTCGGCCTCGATCCGGCCTGCATCATCTGCGGCGCCGGCTCCGATGAAATTCTCAATCTGATCGCCCACGTCTATCTCGGCCCCGGGGACGAGGCGATTTCGACGACCCACGGCTTTCTGGTCTATCCGATCGCCACGATGGGCAACGGCGCAACCAATGTGGTCGCGCCGGAAACCGACTTCACCTGCAATGTCGATGCGATCCTGAAATGCGTGACCCCGCGCACCAAGCTGGTGTGGCTGGCCAACCCGAACAACCCGACCGGCACCTATCTGCCGTCGTCGGAGATCAAGCGCTTGCGCGCCGGCCTGCCGGAAAACGTGCTGCTGGTGCTCGATGCCGCCTATTCGGATTACGTCACCAAGGGCGACTACGACAGCGGCCTTGAACTGGCGAAGACTACCGAGAATACCGTGGTGTGTTTCACCTTCTCCAAGGTGCACGGCCTCGCAGCGCTACGCATCGGCTGGATGTTCGGCCCGGCTCACATTGTGGACGCGATGAATCGCGTCCGCGGTCCCTTCAACGTCTCGGCACCGGCGATGCTCGCCGCCGTCGCGGCGATCGAGGATACCGCACATGTCGAGATGTCGCGCGCCTTCACCGCGAAGTGGCGCGACACGCTGACGGAAGAGATCGGCAAACTCGGCATCAAGGTAACTCCGAGCGTGGCGAACTTCGTCCTGATGCATTTCCCGACCACGCCGGGCAAGACCGCGGCCGATGCCGATGCGTTCCTGACCAAGCGTGGCCTGGTGCTGCGGGCCGTCGTCAATTACGGCCTGCCCAACTCCCTGCGCATGACCATCGGCACCGAGGAAGCCAACAACCTCGTGATCGAGAACCTGCGCGAATTCATGGCGGCGAAATGACCACGACGCCGCCGTTCAAACGCATCGCGCTGATCGGGCTCGGCCTGATCGGCTCGTCGCTGGCGCGCGGCATCCAGCAGCTCGGCCTTGCCGGCGAACTGGTCGCCACCGACAATTCGGCGGCCGTGCGCCTGCGCGCTGCCGAGATCAAGCTCGCCGACCGCATCGCCGACGACAATGCAAGCGCGGTGAAGGATGCCGATCTGGTCATCGCCTGCGTTCCTGTCGGTGTGGCAGGCGACGTCGCCAAGAGCATCGCGGCGCATCTTGCGCCCGGTGCGATCGTCTCCGACGTCGGTTCGGTGAAAGCTTCCGTGCTGCACGCCATGGCGGAGTATCTGCCGGACAACGTGCACTTCATTCCCGCGCATCCTGTCGCCGGCACCGAGAATTCCGGGCCGGATTCCGGCTTCGCGGAACTGTTCATCAATCGCTGGTGCATTCTGACGCCGCCCGACGGCGCGGACTCCGCGGCGGTCGAGAAGCTCACCGGTTTCTGGGCTGCATTGGGCGCCAATGTCGAGATCATGCAGGCCGAGCATCACGATCTGGTGCTCGCAGTCACCAGCCATCTGCCGCATCTGATCGCTTATACAATCGTAGGCACGGCCGACGAGCTCGAAGACGTGACTCGTTCGGAAGTGCTGAAGTTCTCCGCGGGCGGTTTCCGCGATTTCACCCGTATCGCAGCATCAGACCCGACCATGTGGCGCGACGTGTTTCTCGCCAACAAGGACGCGGTGCTGGAAATGCTCGGCACCTTCCAGGAAGACCTGTCGAAGCTGACGCGCGCGATCCGCCGCGATGACGGCGATGCGCTGTTCGAGCATTTCACCCGGACGCGTGCGATCCGCCGCGGCATCGTCAGTATTGGTCAGGATGAAGCGGCGCCGGACTTCGGGCGCAAGCATCAGGCGCTGACGAAGAAGAGCGAGAGCTAAGCTAAAGCTCTCATGGCCGCAGGATGGGTAGAGCGCAGGCGCGCAGCGCCGTAGCGAAACCCATCAGCGACGAGCACAAGGTGATGGGTTTCGCGAAGACGCTCTACCCATCCTGCGGTCTCTTGGACCTGTCTCTAAAACAGCGGCGGAATCTGCGCCACGCGCAACGGGCCGAAGAACACCGCACCATCGACAAATTTCAGCGGGAACGACCGCGCCGGCTTGCCTTCGAGCGTCGCCGGTGAGCCGATCGAATTGACTCCGGCGACGAGGCCTGCGCCGGCATTCTTGCGCGCGAAATTGCCAAGGCCGGGGATCGCACGGTCGAGCGCACCCAGGATGTTGTTGACGTCCTGCGACTTCACGCCCGGCGCCAGTCGATCGAGCGTTTCCTGCGGTACGCCAACTTCCAGCAGCTTGTCGATGCCAAGGGCCGCAACGGCCTTGTCGAGGCCGGCCACGGTCATCTGCAATTCGCCGTCAAGATTGCCTGCAGCCGTTAGCCCCAATGAGCCTGTTGCCAGCGAGATGATCTCGCCCTGCTGGACGCGCGACTGGACGATCTCGACACGTCCACCTGCAGCCTGAAGCTCGCGGAACCGCACCGGCCAGGGCTTGGGCGAAATATCCTTGAGGCCGCTGAGCAATGCGCGGATATCGGCATCGAACGGGGCGGCAAGGATCGGATGAACATCGGCAATACTGCCGCTTGTGATCTGCAATGCCGTCTCGATCACCGGCTTGTCCGGCGTCGAACTCGCCGCCGTGCGGCCGTGCAATTCGACATGTTTGGCACGCGCGGTCGGCGCCTGCACCGAGCCCGCGAAGCGATCGAGCGACACATCGTCGAACACGATATCGGCGCTGTCAGGCGTTCCGGGCAGGCCGGTGATGCTGCTGCGTGCAGAGCCCCAGTTCATCACCATCGCCGGCTGGCCGCGATCAGACAGGACGGCAGGCGCGGTGAATTCAGCGATCAGGAGCCGCGGCGTATAGATCTGCGCGACCACCAGGATTTCGCCGAGCTTCGCGGTAATCGGAATCTGCGTCGCATTCTGGGTGGCGGTCTGCGACGTCAGCGACACGCTGACACCACTGCAGCGGACTTCCAGCCGGAACGGGAAGCCGGAGACCGAGCGGTTGGCACAATCATAGACGCGGCCAGCGGCAGCCTCGCGGGCACGCCAGATGTCGACGCTTTCGTCGACCTTGGACGCGGCATAGAACCAGAAGCCGCTCCACCCCGCCGCGAGGACGACGATGATGACGGGCAAGATGAAAATCGGCCAGAGACGGCGCTGGGTGGGCTGTGCATATTCGGACATGGCCGGACGTAGATCGCATGATTTTGTCAAATCGGCGATCCCTTTCATGAGGTTATCCGCTGTCGCAGGGCCACGTTGCAGGAAATCCGGATCGCCCGGGCCCAAGGTTTCTGCTAGGTCGGCACCATGACCGCGAAAATCACCGCCGAACCCGATTCCGACAGCGATCTCTGGGTGTTCGGCTATGGCTCCCTGATGTGGCGGCCGGGCTTCGAGTTCATCGAACAGGTCCCGGCCCGGCTGATCGGCGAACATCGGGCGCTCTGCGTCTATTCCTTCGACCACCGTGGCACGCCGGAAAAGCCCGGCCTGGTGCTTGGCCTGGACCGCGGCGGCGCCTGCCGTGGCATCGCCTTCCGCGTGGCCGCCAAGCTGCGCCATGACACGATCGCCTATCTGCGGGAGCGCGAGCAGACCACCCACGTCTATCGCGAGGTGATGCGCTCGGTCTGGCTCGACGACACGGCGCGGACCCGCGTCAGCGCGCTGGCCTATGTGGTGGATCGCGGCCATGTGCAGTATGCGGGGCGTCTGAGTCTCAACGAGCAATTGCACTTCGTGCGGCAGGGCCACGGCCGCTCCGGGCTGAACCGCGATTACGTGCTCTCGACCGTGAAAGCCATCGAGGCCGAAGGTTTTCGCGATGCGCAGCTGCATCAACTCGCGGCGATGCTGCACGAGTAGTTGACCACTGGCGCGTTCTCCCCCTCCTCCCCTTGCGGGAGAAGGGAAGGAAGCAGGCTCAGCTTTCCTTCACCGCCACATTCGGCACGCGTCCGAAGATCATCGCCTGCTCAGCACGCGCTTCAGCAACGATCCGATCTGTGGCAGCTTCGATCGACGTGCTGATCGCCGCGATGAATTCCTTGCGTGGCATGCCGGGCGGCAGAGGATCGAGAAATTCCACCACCAGCGTGCCGGGATAACGCAGGAATGTGCGACGCGGCCAGAACAGGCCGGAATTCAGCGCCACCGGCAGACACGGCGCACCGGATTTGGCGTAGATCTGCGCGACACCGGGTTTGTAATCCGGGGGAGCCTCGACAGGCCGACGCGTGCCCTCGGGAAAGATAATGAGCTGACGGCCACGCTGGATTTCTTCGGTGGCGCGCTTGGCCATATCGATGAGCGAACGCGCACCGCCATCGCGATCGACGCCGATCATCTTCGACTTCTTCAGATACCAGCCAAAGAACGGAATCTGCCCGAGCTCGCGCTTGTAGATGAACAGCGGCCGGTCGAAGAACGGCATCAGCGCGAAGGTTTCCCACATCGATTGATGTTTCGAGGCGACCACCAGCGGCCCTGCCGGGATTTTCTCGAGACCACGATAATCAACCCTCGTGTTGCAGACGACGCGCATCAGCCAGATGCTGCTGGTCGCCCACGCCTTCGCGATCGCCATGAAGGCGCGCGGCGGCATCACGAAGGTCGGGATCGCCACCAGGATCCAGAACACCAGCAGCACATAGAACAGCACGTTGTAGATCAACGAACGCACGAATATCGAAGTCATGGTGATCCGATCAGGTCAGTTGCAGCTCAGTTCGCCGAAGCCGTCGCCGGCTTGCGCGGCGGCGCATCGCCCTGCTGGTCGCCAGCGGAATCCGGCATCAGGTCGATCCCGATATTCGCCAGCCGCACCCGCACTTCGGCCGCGAGATATTTGACATATTCCGATAGCAGCAACCGCAGCGTCGGGCCACTGGTCCACCACGGTTCGTCGCGCCATTTCTCGCCGATGACCGAGAACGGGATCAGCTCGATATCCGGCATCTCGTGCGACATTTCGACGATGGCGCGCGGCATGTGATAATTCGAGGTCACAACGATCAACGACTTGAAGCCGCGCTCACGAGCCCAACGTTTGGTCTCCACCGCGTTGCTGCGGGTGTTGACGGCGGAGCGATCGAGGTCGACGCAGCAATCCAGCAGCCGCTGGCTGTCCGGCAGCGTGCGCGAGATATTGGCGGCGCCATTGGTCGGATGCACGCCGGAGATCAGCAGCCGCTTGCCGAAACCACTGGCAAGCAATTCCAGCGCATCCGCGACCCGCGACGACCCGCCGGTCAGGACCACGATGCCATCGGCATTGGCCGACGGCTTCAACTCGCCGCTGCGGAGTTGCGCGAGAAACGCGACAAAGCCGATGGCGCCGACCATGAAGGACAGCGCGAAGGCGACCACGATCGCCGCACGGATGACGCGCCGCCGCGGTGGCGCGGCGGCGGGCATCTGCGTGGTGTCCTGGTCGTCGAGCAAGGTCATTGATGTCGCGTTCAGTCCTTTGACGACAATCTTAGGTATTTTCCGGCGGTTTGGCGATGCCGGGGCCCGCCGTACGGCGCATTACTCAATATCGTTCAGCGTCGAAAACAATGTGCGGCGTGAAGCCCATGCGGTGATTCCCGCAATCAGGAGCGCCTGCCCCGCCACTGCGAGATATCCCGACGACCGCAGCGAGAACGTCCCCAGCAAAGCGGCGAACTGGTCGCCCACCGGCGTGCCGGAAAACCAGCTCGCGATCGACTCGGAAAACCCGAACATCAGCATCGCGGCTCCACCGCCAATGATACCGCCCTGCAGCCCAAGCCGCAGGAAATGGCGGAAGAAGCGGTTGGCAATATAGCGGTCCCCGGCGCCGACGAAATGCAGCACCTCGACGATCGGCCGGTTCGCCGCCATCGCGCCGCGCGTCGCAAAGGATACGGAGATAATGGTCGCGATAATGACGAGCGCAAGGATGCCGAGCCCGGCCAGCACCGTTGCCGATGTCATCGAGCGCATCCGCTCGACCCAGGCGCGGTGATCGTCAACGCTGGCCGAGGGCACGGCCTGCGTCACCCGCTTGCGCAGGCCGATGATGTCCAGCGCCGTCCCCGGCGCGACACGCGCAATGATGACGCGTGGCACAGGCAGATCGTCCAGCGACAGTCCCGTGCCGAGCCACGGCTCCAGCAACTGCGCCGATTGCTCCCTGCTATAGGGCTGCACCTCGACAATCCCCGGCTGGCCGCGAATGGCGTCGGTGACCGCCTGCGTATCGCGGTCGAGATCGCGGCCACCCTGCGGCTTCACCTGGATGGTGATTTCGCTGGCGACCTCCGATTGCCATTCCGACGCCGACGCGCTGATCAGCAATACCGCGCCCGTGGTGATGGAGGCGAGGAACGTCATGATGGCGACGACAGCAACCAACGCCCGGCCGGCGATCGAACCGCGCGGCACGATCGGGGATGCATTGCGCGCCTTCGCCGGGACCTGCGGGCGATCGGTGCCGAGGTCCATCAGCGGGCCGTGTTCTTCGCCGATTCTACTCATAGGTTTGCCTATTCATAGATATGCAGCCGGCCTTGATGCAGCACCATGCGCCGCGCGTCATATTGGTCCATCAACGTAATGTCATGAGTCGCGATGATCACCGCGGTTCCCGACCTGTTGAGTTCGATGAACAGCCGCAGCAGACGCCGGCCCAGTGTCGGATCGACGTTACCCGTCGGCTCGTCCGCCAGCAGCAGCATGGGTCGCGCGATCACCGCGCGCGCAATTGCGGCGCGCTGCTTCTCGCCGCCCGACAGGATCGGCGGCAGCGCATCCATGCGGTCACCCAGACCCACCCATTTCAGGAGGTCGATGACCTCGCGCCGATAGCTGGATTCCTCGCGGCCCATCACCCGGAACGGCAGCGCGACATTCTCATAGGTCGTCATATGGTCGAGCAGACGGAAATCCTGCAGCACGATGCCGATGCGCTTGCGCAGGTCGGCAATCTCGTCCTTGCCGAGCAGCGAGATGTCCTGGCCGAACAGATTGACCAGGCCGCGGGTCGGCCGCAGCGACAGGAACAGCAGGCGCAGCAGCGACGTCTTGCCGGCACCCGACGGGCCGGTCAGGAACTGGAACGAATGCGCAGGAATCTGGAAACTGAGGTCGCGCAGAATTTCCGGGCCAAGCCCGTAGCGCAAACCAACATTTTCGAACCGGACCACATTCAGCTCCGTTCGATGGGTTCAAAAAGCCTCAAAAAGACGGTCAAATGCTTGTGCGGCCGTTATGGTTTCCGATTCGTTAACGGTCGTCTTGTAGCCTGCCGGCCATGTCATCGGCTATCAGCTCCATGCATATCGTTTGCCCCAATTGCACGACATCCTACGCCGTGAATCCGGCCACGTTCGGCGATGCCGGACGGACTGTTCGCTGTGCCCGCTGCAAGGAAGTCTGGCTGGCCCGGCCCGAGCTCGTGTCCCGCGCCGAGACCCCGGTTCCCGCCATGACGGGCAGAGCCGCCAGCGAGCCCGACCCGAACGAGGATATGAGCGCCTGGGGCGTGACCGAGGACGACGACGCCTCGGCACCGAACGTTCCGGTGGTCGAAAGTCCGTCGATTTCAGCCGACTGGCCGGCCGATGCCAATGATCGCACCGGAAACGCGGACTGGGCCACGATGGCGCAGCACGATACGCTGGCCGCAATGCGAGCCACCGCGCCGTCGCGCTTTGCCGCGCTGGGCCGTTTTGTGCCGTCGCTGCCGCGCCTGTTCGTCGTGCCGCGCCACGGCCTCCCCATCGCCACCGCTGCCATGGCGGCGCTGTTGCTGGCGCTGGTGATCTGGCGCGTCGACATGGTCAGACTGATGCCGCAGACCGCGACTTTCTATCAGGCCGTCGGTCTCGACGTAAACGTACGGGGCCTCGCCTTCAAGGACGTGAAGGTCTCCTCAGAAACCGTGGATGGCAAATCGGTGCTGCTCATCGAGGGCTTGATCGTGTCCGAGACCCGCACGCCCACCGCCTTGCCGCGCCTGCGTTTCGTGGTACGCGATGAGAAGGGGACTGAAATTTATGGCTGGAACGCCGTGCTTGAGCAGCCCGGCCTCAATCCCGGCGACAAGACGTGGTTTCGATCGCGGCTGGCCTCGCCGCCGGCCGAGGGCCGCAGTATCGATGTGCGCTTCTTCAACAAGCGCGACGTCGCCGGCGCTTAAGCGTTTTCAAGCGAAGTGGCTTCCGGTTCGCGTGAAGAAAACGCGTCTAACAAACGATAGAATCTTGGTCTGAGGAGTTGTTGTGGCGCGTATCCTGATTGCAGATGACGAAGAATCGATGCGGCTGCTGGTCGGCCGCGCCATCGCCATGGATGGCCACGAGATCGTCACGGCCGAAGACGGCGCCGAGGCGCTGGAGATCCTCACCGAACAGAACGGCGCATTCGATCTGCTCCTCACCGATATCAAGATGCCCATCATGGACGGCATCGCACTGGCCTTGGCCACGGCGCGCGATTTCCCCGACCTCACCATCCTGCTGATGACCGGCTATGCCGATCAGCGTGAGCGCGCGACCGGGCTGAATGCAATCGTACACGACGTGGTGACGAAGCCGTTTTCGGTGGCGGATATCCGCACGGCAGTCGCAGATGCGCTGGCGGTGAAGAACAAGGGGTAGCGGAAAATCGCAGGATGGGTAGAGCGTAGCGAAACCCATCATCCACTTTCGCCGAGAGCGATGGGTTTCGCTTCGGCGCTACGCGCCTGCGCTCTACCCATCCTGCAACTGCGCGCGGCCTCTCAATAATCCTTCAGCAGCCGCTCGATATAATCCAGTTCGAGCTGCGGCCGCGTGGTGTCGCCAAGGCGACGACGCAGCTCCTCCAGAATACGCCGCACGCGCTGCACGTCGATCTCGCCGGGAATCTTCACCGTGAGGTCGTCTCCGAGTTCACGGCCACGCAGCGGCCGCCCGAGCGGATCGCTCTGCCGGCCACCACTCTGCTGGCGTCCGGGATTGTTGCCGGGGCCATCGCCCTGACCTTCACCCTGCTGCATGGCCTGCGCGAGCTGCTGGGCACCCTTGCGGAGCGCATCGAGCGCCTTGCCCTGTGAACCGACCGCACCATCGGCATTGCCGTCGCCGAGCTGGCCGCCGGCATCGCCCATCGCGTTATCGGCATCGCCGAGACTATCGCCGTCGCCGTCACCATCGGCGTCCGCCTGATCGTCGCCGCCCTGGCCTTGCTGGCCCTGCTGACCCTTTTGCCCTTGCTGTCCTTTTTGGCCCTTCTGTCCCTGGCCCATGCCCTGCTTGGCGAGCTGATCCTGCAGCTGCTTGAGGCGGTCGCGCAGGTTCTGCTGATCCTGCTGCAGATCGCCCAGGCCCTGCTCGCCCTGCTTGCCGCGGCGACGCTCGTTGCGCTGCTCCTGGCCCTGCTTGAAGGTCTTGTCGCGAAGCTGCTGCTGCTTGCGGATCATATCCCCAAGCTCGTTCATCGCCTGATCCATATCGCTGTCGCCGGACTGGCCGGGCTGCGCCATCTGCAGGTTTTCCAGCATCTGCTGCATCTGTTCGAGCAGCTGCCTGGCGGCGTCCTTGTCGCCGGAGCGCGACAGCCGCTCCATCCGCTCGATCATGTTGTTGAGGTCCTGCTGCCGCATGACCCTGGTGTTCTTGTCGAGCGGACGCGCCAGCTGCTGCGGATTCTGCTTCATCTGCTCGGCAAGCTGCTTCAGGAAATTGTCCAGCGCCGCACGCAGGTTCTCGGTGAGCTTCTTGATCTCCTCGTCGCTGGCACCGCGCTCCAACGCCTGCTTCAGCGCGTCCTGCGCCGCACGCAGTGCCTTGTCGACATCGGTAATATCGCCATCCTCGATAGTGACAGCGAGCGCCCACAGGCTGGCGACGACCTCCTTCAAGGCAGCATCGGTGCGGGCCCGTTCGATCTGGGTGGCAACGCTGCGCAGCCCGAGATACTGGCCGGCTTCCGGCGTGAAGGCCTCCGGAGCGATCATCAGGGCCTGCAGCGCGTAGGAGACCATGCCGCGCTGATTGGCGTCGAGCGCCAGGATACGACGCTGCTCGATCAGCGCCCGCGGCAGCGGCTTGGTGAACAGCCGCTCCGGCAGCCGCATGCTGAACGGCTCGCTCTTTCCCTCGTTGCCGGCTTCATCCTTGGCGGTCAGCGTCAGCGTGACATCGGCGCCCGCATAGGGATCCTCGCTGAGATCCTTGACGGTTTGGCCGACACCGTTGCGCGTGCGCGCATTTGGCAGAACCAGCGCAAATGACGGCGCATCGAACAGTGGCCGCGGCTTGGCGGCTTCCTTGATGCCATCCCTGATCTCGGCAGGGCGCGCTGCGAATAGCGCATGAGCCTCGGTAACGCCGTAGTCGTCCTCAAGCTTGTAGGACATCTGCAGCGAACCGCGGGCCTGGCGCTCCGGATCCTTGGCGAGCGCAATGGTCGGCGGACGATCGCCGGTTGCCGTGAACTTCCACTGCGGCTGGCCGGATGGCGCACGCACATGTGCTGTCCCGTCAGACGTGATGGTGAAGTGCTTCTCGTTGGTGCCCTTCGGGGCTTCCGCCGTCGGCGCCACTTCGGCAACGCCACCGGTGAGAATGACATCAAGCGCGCCGCCGCTGGAACGCACGATCAGCGTCGAGCCCGATGGCACCGGCAACGCAGCAGCACCGGCGGTGGACGCGTCCTTGTTGGCGGCGGAGAGAATGATTGGCGGCTTGCCTGTATAAGGCGGCGGCGTGATCCAGGCATCGACGCGCACATTCGCCGGCGCCAGCACGCCGTTCCAGTCGAATGCCGCCATGATCCGCGCGCCGCGCTCACCGCTGGCGGCAAACCAGGTGGCGAACAGCAGCACGACGACGATGGCGCGCAGGGCCCAGGGATCATGGATCGCCAGACGCGGCGACGGCAGACCGGCGCGGATTTTCTTGAGCGACGCCAGCGTACGTTCGCGCTGCACGAGCCAGAGGGCCCGGGCCAGCGGGTCCTGCGACGACAGCGTATCGGTCAGCGCCGTTGCCGGACGATGCGCAATCCCGGTGCCGCGATCGAGACGCGACAACCCGTCTTCACGCGACGGCCAGCGAAACTTCAGGAGAGGAACGAGCGTCGCCAGCGCAGCGATGACGAATAACGCAAGACCGGCGGCGCGCGCAGTGAAGGGAAGCGTCAGCCACAGACCGGCCCAGGACGCCACCAGAAACAGGCCGACGACGCTGAGCAGGCGAGCCAGATGCGGCCACCCCCGCTCCCAGGCAATCGCCAGTCGGGCGCGCTGCAGTGCCTGCGCGAGCTGAAGCTGTGCCGCCGCCTGACGATCGGCATGGACGTCGCGTTGGGGGTCTGGTCGGTCGGGGGGCGCAGCGCTCAACGACGATCTCCGATGTTACGGCACGACACACTAGCACGGCGGCGGCAATGAGGCATGGCACGTGGCCATCCATTCACATGCAAAGCCTGAGCCTAAGTCGATTCGGAGTGCGTGGGGTCACGAAGCCGTGAGGAAGGAGCACGCCGATGGTAGCGGCATCCCTCCCCCAAGCGAAGCGCAGTGGGGAGGGACAAGAGTCACAGCCAGGGCGCGGCCTTGTCCATGGCGATCAACTGCTCGACCTCGATGCGCGGGCGCACCACCGCATACTGGTCGTCTTTCACCAGCACTTCCGGGACCAGCGCGCGGGTGTTGTAGGTCCCCGCCTGCACGGCGCCATAGGCGCCGGCGGTCATGATCGCGAGCAGATCGCCGGACTTCAGTTCCGGCAGCTTGCGATCGAGGGCGAGGTAATCGCCGGTTTCACAGACAGGGCCGACCACATCAACGGCCGCGAGCTTCGCGCCGGGTGCGGGCGCCACGACCGGCAGGATCTCGTGATAGGCTTCGTACAAAGTCGGCCGGATCAGATCGTTCATGGCCGCGTCGATGATCACGAAGGTCTTGCCGTCGCCATGCTTCACATGGATCACGCGCGCGACGAGAATGCCGGCATTGCCGACAATCATGCGGCCGGGCTCGAACATCAGCGTGCAGCCGAGATTGTGTGTGACGCGCTTGACCATGGCCGCGTAGGCCATCGGCTCCGGCGGCGCGGCGCGGTCCTCGTAATAGGGGATACCGAGGCCGCCACCGAAATCGACATGTGAAATCGTGTGGCCGTCATTGCGCAGCACGGTGACGAAATCGGCCAGAATACGGAACGCCTGCTCCATCGGGCCGAGATCGGTGATCTGACTGCCGATATGCATATCGACGCCGGTGACCTCGATGCCCGGCAGTTTCGCCGCGCGGGCATAGACCTCGCGCGCACGACTGATCGGGATGCCGAACTTGTTCTCGGACTTTCCGGTGGAGATCTTGGCATGAGTGCCGGAATCCACATCGGGATTCACGCGGATCGAGATCCGCGCCGTACGGCCGGTCTCGCTGGCGATAGCCGACAGCAATTCGAGTTCAGGCTCCGACTCGATATTGAGGCAGAGAATGTCCTCGTCGAGTGCCAGCCGCAGTTCATCCGCGGTCTTGCCGACACCGGAAAACACGATCTTCTTCGGCGGAATGCCGGCGGCGAGCGCGCGCTTCAATTCGCCGCCGGAGACAACGTCGGCGCCGGCGCCGAGCTTCGCCAGCGTGCGCAGCACCGACTGGTTGGAATTCGCCTTCATGGCGTAGCAGACCAGTGCCTTGGTGTCGGCGAAGGCTTCGGTGAAGACGCGATAATGCCGTTCCAGCGTCGCGGTCGAATAGCAATAGAACGGCGTGCCGACGGCATCGGCCATCTCGGCAATGTCAACGCCTTCGGCGTGCAGCACGCCGTTGCGATAGTCGAAATGGCGCATGGCGAGTTAGTCCAGAATCGGATCGAGCAGGAACGGCTTCTTGCGGCCACGGGTCGCCGCCGGTGCGCCCTCGTCGACGCCATTGGAGGGCGCGAACACGTCCCTGCCCTTGCTGGCAGCCGACTGTGCATCGGGATCCGCCGCCGGGGCTGCAGTGCCCATCGGCTGCGCGGCAGCCTGTGGCGGCAGATCGAGGCCGCCTTTACGGCCGCAGCCGGCCAGCGCCAAAGCAGAAACGGTCAGAACGAGAATGGCCCATCGCGCGGACGCAGGGCGGGTCGGACGAGTCACAGCAAAATCCCCAAATGCGGGCGCACCATACAAAGATTGCCGCGCTCTGGCGAGACCCCGCAGCCCATTGAATTTTCCCACGCCACGCCCGCTCAGCCCAATTTCCGCTCTTTTTCCAGTCGCTTGAGCCAGCTCTTGGCCTGCGCGGTCACGTTTTTAGGCGCGGTGCCGCCATAGCTGACCCGGCTCTTCACCGACGATTCCACCGACAGGACCTTCATCACCTCCGCGGTGATCTTCGGTTCCACCGCCTGCATCTCCGTCAGGTCGAGCTCGTGCAGCGCGACACCCTTCTTGGTCGCGATGCCGACGATGCGGCCGGTGACGTGATGCGCCTCGCGGAACGGCATTTTCAGGGTCCGCACCAGCCAGTCCGCCAGATCGGTGGCGGTGGCATAGCCCTCGCCGGCAGCAAGCTTCATGCGCTCCTCATTGGGCACCAGATCGCGGACCATGCCGGCAATCGCGCGGATCGCGAGCGAGAGCGCCGAATAGGCCTCCATCGCACCGGCTTTGTCTTCCTGCATGTCCTTCTGATAGGCTAGCGGCAGGCCCTTCATGACAATCAACAACCCGTTGAGCGAGCCGATGACGCGGCCGGTCTTGGCGCGCACCAGTTCAGCGGCATCCGGATTGCGCTTCTGCGGCATGATCGAGGAGCCGGTGGTGAACTTGTCGGAGAGCCGGACGAGGCCGACCAGCGGCGAGGTCCAGATCACGATCTCCTCGGCGAAGCGCGACAGATGCACGGCAGCGATGGAGGCCGCCGACAGTGTCTCCAGCACAAAGTCGCGATCCGACACCGCATCGAGCGAATTGGCCATCGGGCGGTCGAAACCCAACGCCTTCGCCGTGGCATGGCGATCGATCGGGAACGAGGTGCCGGCCAGCGCGGCCGCGCCGAGCGGGCTTTCATTGAGGCGCTTGCGCGCATCGGCAAAGCGGCCACGATCACGCGCCACCATTTCCACATAGGCCAGCAGATGGTGACCAAAGGTCACAGGCTGCGCGGTCTGCAGATGGGTGAAGCCGGGCATGACCGTACCGGCATGTTCCAGCGCGCGATCGACCAGCGCCCGCTGCAGCGAGGCAAAAGCCGCGTCGATCTCGTCGATTGTATCGCGCACAAACAGGCGGAAATCGGTCGCCACCTGATCGTTGCGCGAACGCGCGGTGTGCAGACGGCCGGAGGCCGGGCCAATCAGTTCGCCGAGCCGGCTCTCCACATTCATGTGAATGTCTTCGAGCGCACGCTTGAATGTGAACGACCCCGTGGTGATCTCTGACAGGATCGTGTCTAGACCGGCTGCGATATTTTTCGCATCCTTGGCCGTGATGATCCCCTGCTTGGCCAGCATCGCGGCATGGGCCTTGGACGCGGCAATGTCCTGGGCATAGAGGTGGCGATCGACGTCGATGGAGATATTGATTTCCTCCATGATGGCGTCGGGGCTTTCGTCGAACAGCCCGCCCCACATCTTGTTGCTCACCTTGGAGCCCTTGCCGGTGTTGGACTTGTCGTTGTTGGACTTGCCGTTGCCCTTGCGCGAAGCCATGAATTATCACTCATCTTTAACTGCAGCTGACGGATCGTCCGTCGCACTCCGTTGCATAGCCCTAACTGAGACCGAATGACAAACCCTATGCCTGACCAGCCCGCCCCCCGTCCGGCCAAACGCCGCCTGATCGTGCTTGGCGCGGTGCTCGTGGGCGCCGTGGCCGGATTTGCCGCGGTATCCAATATGGATCGGCTATGGCCCCGAACCGCCTCCGGTGACCCGACCTGCGCGCCGGCCGTGGCGCTGTCGAAGAAGATCGAGCCGCTGGCGCGCGGTGAAGTCGCCGGCCTGACCATGGCCAAGACGCCGCTGAAGCTGCCCGATTTGACCTTCAAGGATGCCGACGGCCAGGAGAAAAAGCTGTCCGACTGGCGCGGCCGGACGGTTCTGGTGAACCTGTGGGCCACCTGGTGCGTGCCCTGCCGCAAGGAGATGCCGGCGCTGAACAACCTCGAGACCAAGCTCGGCGGCCCCGATTTCCAGGTAGTGGCGATCAATATCGACACCCGCGACGCCGAGAAACCGAAGACCTTCCTGAAAGACGGCGGCCTCAACCGGCTGGATTATTTCACCGATACTTCGGCCAAGGTGTTTCAGGACCTCAAGGGCATCGGCCGCGCGCTGGGCATGCCGACCTCGGTGCTGATCGACGGCAAGGGCTGCGAGATCGCAACTATCGCCGGCCCCGCCGAGTGGGACAGCGAAGATGCCGTCAAGCTGCTGAAAGCTGCAGTGAAGCCTGCCGCGGCTAGCTTCTGAGGTAGTCGCACAGAGTGCGACATACGGCCGCCTGCCCCAACCACGAAATTCCCCGCCATCCTGTCGGATGAACGCGCTTGCGTTCGTCTTGAAAACAACCGGGCTTCACGCCCGGCATTTGTGCGCGACAGCGGGGAGAAACAACCAATGGCTTATACTGACGGATTCATTGTTCCGGTGCCGAAGAAGCAGCTGAAAGCCTATGCCGCCATGGCACGCAAGGCCGGCAAGATCTGGCGCGAACACGGCGCGCTCGACTATCGTGAATATGTTGCCGATGACGTCAGCGTCGGCAAGTGGACGTCGTTTCCGCGCAGCGTAAAACTGAAACCCGACGAGACGGTCGTGTTTTCCTATATCATCTACAAGTCACGCAAGGATCGCGACCGCATCAATGCCAAGGTCATGAAGGATCCGCGCCTCGCCAAGATGATGGATCCGAAGGCGATGCCGTTCGATGCCAAGCGCATGATCTATGGTGGCTTCAAGACGCTGGTTTCGGTCTGACGCAACAACGGGAGGACGCCATGACGCCGCACGGCCATTTCAACTGGAATGAATTCGTGACGCGCGATCCCGAGCGCGCGAAAACCTTCTATCAGGAGACCATCGGCTGGACCTATCAGGCCAAGACGCTGGCGGGCGGCGGCATCTACTGGATCGCCATGATGGACAATGTGCCGGTCGGCGGCATCTTCCACGCGGAAGGTCCGGGCTACGAGACCGTGCCCGACGGCTGGATGCCATATCTGGCAGTCGACGATGTCGATGCGCGGGTAAAGAAGGCCGTCGCCGCAGGCGCAACGCTGATGCGGCCGGTATTCGACATTCCCGATGTCGGCCGGCTCGCGATCCTGCTGCAGCCGGGCGGCGCCGGGATCGGCTGGATCACGCCGTTTGTGTAAGAGAGGCCGTCAGGGCAAGCTGCGGCCTCTCTTCGCGTTTCAGGCCCGCACCTCGCCGCCACGCGACAGCAATACGAGCAGCGCGCCTGCCAGCGTTGCCGCTGCGAGATAGCCGACGGCACCGAACGGGCCGAATCCATCGACCAGAATGCCGCCGACGACTGCGCCGACCGTGATCGCGACCTGGAAAGCCGACACGAGCAGGCCGCCCGCAGACTCAGCTTCGTCGGATGCGACCCGCACCATCCATGTCTGGAAGCCAACCGGCAGTACACCGAACGCAAAACCCCAGAGCCCAACCGCGATGCCCGCCACAAGGCCCGACGCGCCAAAGACAAACAGCACCAGCGCAAGCACGGCGATGGCCGCAGATCCCGTGACGATCGCAAGTTTCGCACTACGCGCAACAAGCGCCCCACCCGCGAAATTGCCGAAGAAGCCGCCAACGCCATAAGCCAGCAGGACGAGGGAAATCGCAGTGACCGGAAGCTGCGGCACCTGCTCGAGGAAATGCCGGACGTAAGTGAAACCGGCGAAGTGGCCCGAGATGCTGACGGCGATGGCGATCATCACGAGCCGGACGCTGGGCCGACGCATCAGCACAAACAGCGTGCGCACATCCGGCGATGTGAGCGGCGGCAAGCGCGGCAGCGTCAGCATCTGAAAGACGAGCACGACGGCGCCGACAATAGCGGCCAGCAAGAACACGTTCCGCCACCCCCAGAGATCGCCGAGATATGCACCGATCGGCGCGGCGCTGACGGTGGCGATCGAAACGCCGCTGAAAATCAGCGAGATCGCACGCGGCAGCGCATCCGCCGGAACGAGCCGCATCGCGGTGGCGGTCGCCATCGCCCAAAACCCGCTGAGACTGATGCCAAGCAGCACGCGGGCAAACAACAGCATTGTCAGGTTGCTTGCGGTCGCCGACAGCAGATTGGACACGATCAGCAGCACCGTCAGTAACCACAGGACGAGGCGACGATCCATGGCGCGCGTCACGATGGCCGTCGCAAGCCCGGCGATGATCCCGACAAGGGACGTCGCCGTCACCACCTGCCCGGCAGCGCCAACCGAGACACCGAGGTCGGTGGCGATCGGCGTGAGCAGGCTGGCGGGCAGGAATTCAGCCGTGACCTGGCTGAACGCGCCAAGCATCAAGGAGACAACAGCCGCCCAGGCCGCCTTCGTCCGCTCAGTGGTTATTGGAGAAATATCGGCATCAAGTGCGGCAGTGGCGGAATCAGTCATGGCAGTCTCCAGAAGGGACCCCCGAGATGGAGGTGACCCACTGGAGTTTCCATGCTAGAAAACCCGCAATGCTTGATCATTCGTCCATACCTGTCGCCACTCACCCTCTGACGGAAATGCTCCGGGGCTTGAAGATTGAGGGCGTCGATTACGTCCGCTGCCGCATGACCGAGCCCTGGGGGCTGGTATTCCCGGAACGGCCAAAGGCGCAATTTCACTTCGTCGCCGAGCGCGGCTGCTGGCTGCGAACGCTTGATCGCGAGTGGATCCGCCTTGAACCGGGTGACGCGGTCTTGTTGCCGCGCGGCGCGGAACACGCGCTGGCGAGCTCACCCGACGCCTTCCCCGCACCGGTCGAGAATTGCAAGTTCGAGCCGGTGTGCTGCGGCATCCTCGATACCTGCAGCGGCGGCAACAGCAATGGCGAGGAAACCGTGCTGTTCGGTGCCGGCATGACCTTCAACCTCGACAGCCAGCATCCTTTACTGCTGATGATGCCTGAGCTGATGCAGATGCACGAACTTGCCACCGACGAGCCCGCCATCCCGCATTTGCTCGAGGCCATGACATCCGAACTGGCGCTGGATCGCGTCGGCGCCGGCGGGATGCTGACGCGGCTGGCCGATGTTGTTGCCGCGGCACTGATCCGCAACTGGGTGGAGAAAGGTTGCGGCTCTGCCGGCTGGGTCGCAGCAGCGCGCGACCCCGGTATCGGCCGGGTTCTCGCCGCGATCCATCGCGATCCGACCAGGGACTGGACCGTCGAGGCGCTGGCGAACGTCATGCATGCGTCACGCTCGGCATTTGCGTTGCGCTTCGCCAATGTGGTTGGCCAGACACCGGCCCGTTACGTCGCGCAATTGCGGATGCAGGAAGCAAAGCAGTGGCTCACGCGCGACCGCATGAAGATCGCGGTCGTCGCACGCCGGCTTGGTTATGAATCGGAAGCCGCGTTCAGCCGCGCCTTCAAGCGCATCATCGGCGCGCCGCCAAGCCATTTTCGCGCAACGGCGACCGTTGCGAATACCCCGCTAAGATAGCGCCCTAGGCGGCGATATCGACGTTGCCGCCGACGCCCGCGCCGAGATTGGCCTGCGACGCCTGCTGGGCGCCGCCGAGCAGCGTGAGCACTGTGTTCTTTTCCATGTCGGCATTCGACTTGAGAAGTGACGTCGAAATCTGCTGCTGCGTTCCCGCTGCCTTCATGGCAAGCGCGCTGGCAACCAAAGCCATATCCATGAGAAACACTCCGTGACGCCGTGCGGATGGTTTAGCGATGCGGGGTTAATGAAAGTTCATCACTGGCGAGGTCATCCTGCATTGGCTCGAAATGCCGCACCCAGCGTCCGCAATGCACCGCGGGCACGTGCATCGGTGAGCTTCGAGTAAAGCAGCACTTCGCCGCGCGGCAGCTTGGGCAGACCGAGCTTCGGGCCGATGTCGATGGCGCCCGCCGGCGCGACGCGCCGCACCAGGGCCGCGGCGGCAAGGCCGGCAGAAATCGCGGCACCGATCGTCGCAACGCCGCCGCCGACGAAAACCTCCTCCCACGGAATGCCGGCCGCATCGAGCGCTCCCACCGCCATCGCGCGCACACTGCAAGGCTCCGCCTGCGTTGCCAGCCGGAGCGGCTCACCGGGCTGGTAATGGAAATCCGGCATCGCCATCCAGCCGAAATCTTCCTCCAGCAACGGCTCACCATCGCGGCGGCGGGAATCGTGGCGCAGCACGATGGCGGCATCCAGCGCGCCGCCGTCATAGGCTTCCAGCATCGCACGCGATGTATCGATGCGCAGCTCGACCACGAGCGACGGATCGGTGGCGTTCATGCGCTTCAGCACATGCGCCAGATCGGCACCGACAACGTGATGGCTGATGCCAACCACGAGACGGCGCTTCTCGACGGCGAAAGAGCCCATAGCTGACTGATGCGCGGCGACGAGGGTGCGGGCGGAGGCCAGGAAGGCGGCGCCTTCGGCGGACAGCCGCACCAGCCGCGGCGTTCGCTCCAGCAGGCGCTTGCCCAGCCCGCTTTCCAGCCGCTTGATCTTCAGGCTGATCGCCGATTGGGTGCTGCCCATCGCCTCGGCGGCGCGGGTGAAGCTGGTCAGATCGGCCACTAGGACGAACGCCTGCACCGCTTCCACGTCGAGCGTTTTCATCGCCAACCATTTAATTTCGATATCATTGAAATATTATTCCATACCATTTTCCAATGATCAACCGGAGACTAGATTTCCTGCATCGGATTTGAACGACAGGAGACCAAAATGCCGCTGGTTCGTATTTCACTGAAGAAGGGCAAGCCCGCCGCCTACCGGGAGGCGATCGCCGAAGGCGTCTACCAGGCGCTACGGGAGAGTTTCGCTGTCCCCGAAAACGACCGTTTTGTCACCATCCACGAGCACGGCGATGGCGATTTCATCTACGATCCGAATTACCTCGGCATTCGCCGGACCGATGACCTCGTCATCATCCAGTTGACGGTCAGCAACACCCGGCCGCGCGAGCAGAAGCAGGCGCTCTACAAACGGATCGTCGAGAAGCTGACTGACAGACCGGGCCTGCGGCCCGAAGACGTCTTCATCAATCTCGTCGAGGTGCTGCCGGAGAACTGGTCGTTCGGCAATGGCGTGGCGCAGTACGTGACATGATCACGCTGCGTGAGACATTGATGGCGCATCTGTGCGGTGTTGGTTTCGGCATGGCGATGATCATCGGGATGGTGCCGGCGGCGACGAAGCTGATGCGGATGTTGATTTAACCTGGCCGCGAGGCCAACCACACACACCACCGTCATCCGCGGCAGCGCGAAGCAAGCTTCGCTGGATGCCCCTGCGGATCCATCCTTCTTCCTTGCATGCGCAAAGGTGGATTGCCGGGTCAGGCCCGGCAACGACAGTGTTCTACTTTAAAAAGACGAGCACTTCGCCTTAGCGCGTCGGCACCGGCTTATCGCCGCGATAGTCGTAGAAACCGCGCTGGGTCTTGCGACCGAGCCAGCCGGCTTCGACATACTTCACCAGCAGCGGGCACGGCCGATACTTGGAGTCGGCAAGGCCTTCGTGCAGCACCTGCATGATCGACAGGCACGTATCGAGGCCGATGAAATCGGCGAGTTCGAGCGGGCCCATCGGGTGATGCGCACCGAGCTTCATCGCCATGTCGATGGCCTCGACGTTACCAACGCCTTCATACAGCGTGTAGATCGCCTCGTTGATCATCGGCAAAAGAATACGATTGACGATGAAGGCCGGGAAATCTTCCGAGACGGCGATCTGCTTGCCGAGCTTGGTGACGAACTCCTTGGACGCGTCGAAGGTCGCATCGTCGGTGGCAATGCCGCGGATCAGCTCGACCAGCTCCATCAACGGCACCGGATTCATGAAGTGAATGCCGATGAACTTCTCGGGACGGTCGGTCGACGCGGCGAGGCGCGTGATCGAGATCGACGATGTGTTGGAGGCGATGATCGCCTCCGGCTTCAGCACGGCGCAGAGGTCGTGGAAAATCTTGCGCTTGATCTCTTCCTTCTCGACGGCGGATTCGATCACGAGATCGCAATCGGCGAGACCATCCATCGAGTCCGACGAGGTGATGCGATCCAGCGCCTGCTTGCGCGCATCCTCGGTGATGACCTTCTTCGACACCTGACGCGACAGGTTGCCGTTGATCGTCGCCATGGCAGACTTCAGGCGGTCGGCAGAGACATCGTTCAGCACAACATCGAGGCCACCCAATGCGGCCACATGCGCAATGCCATTGCCCATCTGGCCCGAGCCGATCACGCCGACTTTCTTGATCATAACCGCCATCTTGCCTGTCATCTCTGGGAACACGCCGCCCGCGCATGCCGCGTTCGGAAAGCTATCTTTACATAAAATATCGGCCGGAGTCAGTCACTCCGGCCGATGTCGTTAATTGTGGCGCAAAGCCTTCTTCAGCAACGCCTTATTTGCCAAAATCCTTGCCTGCCGGGCCTCTACTTGCCGAGTGCTTCGGTCAGCTCCGGCACGGCCTGGTAGAGGTCGGCGACCAGGCCGTAATCGGCGACCTGGAAGATCGGCGCGTCTTCGTCCTTGTTGATCGCGACGATCACCTTGGAGTCCTTCATGCCGGCGAGATGCTGGATCGCGCCGGAAATGCCGATGGCGATATACAGTTCCGGAGCCACGACCTTGCCGGTCTGGCCGACCTGCCAGTCGTTCGGCGCATAGCCGGCATCCACCGCGGCGCGCGAAGCGCCGACGCCGGCACCGAGCTTGTCGGCGAGCGGCTCGATATATTTGGTGAAGTTCTCGCGGCTCTGCATGGCGCGGCCGCCGGACACGATGATCTTCGCCGAGGTCAGTTCCGGACGATCGCTCTTGGCCATGTCCTCGCCGACAAAGGTCGACAGACCGGGATTCTCGGCCGTCTTGACGTCTTCCACCGCCGCGCTGCCGCCCTCACCGGCTGCGCCAAACGTCGAGGTACGCACCGTGATGACCTTCTTGGCGTCCTTGGACCTCACGGTCTGGATGGCGTTACCGGCATAGATCGGACGCTCAAAGGTGTCGGGTGCGACCACCTTGGTGATTTCCGACACCTGCATCACGTCGAGCAGGGCGGCGACGCGCGGCATCACGTTCTTCGAGCGTGTGGTCGCAGCGGCGATCAGCACGTCATAGGCGGGCGCCAGCGACACGATCAGCGCGGCCAGCGGCTCGGCGAGATCGTGGGCGTAGGATGCGTCGTCGGCGAGCAGCACCTTGGTGACGCCCTGCAGCTTGGCGGCAGCTTCCGCGGCCGGCTTCGCATTCTGTCCGGCAACGAGGATGTGCACCTCGCCACCGATCTGGGTGGCGGCGGTGAGCGCCTTGTTGGTGGAATCCTTCAGGGTGGCGTTGTCGTGATCGGCAAGCAGCAATGTCGGCATTAGAGCACCCCGGCTTCAGTCTTGAGTTTCGATACCAGTTCGGCGACGTCCTTGACCTTGACGCCGGCCTTGCGGCCGCCCGGTTCGCTGGTCTTGATGATCTCGAGACGCGGAGAGATATCGACGCCGTAACCATCGGCGGTCTTCTCGTCGATCGGCTTCTTCTTCGCCTTCATGATGTTCGGCAGCGACGCGTAGCGCGGCTCGTTCAGACGAAGGTCGGTGGTAACGATTGCCGGTCCCTTGAGCTTGACGGTCTGCAGACCGCCGTCGACTTCACGGGTCACGGTGACGTCATCGCCCTCAATCACGAGCTTGTTGGCGAAGGTCGCCTGCGGCCAGCCAAGCAGCGCAGCCAGCATCTGGCCGGTCTGGTTGGCGTCGTCGTCGATCGCCTGCTTGCCGAGGATCACGAGACCCGGCTTTTCCTCATCGGCCACAGCCTTGAGGATCTTCGCCACGGCGAGCGGCTCGACGGTGCCGTCAACCTTGACGAGGATGCCACGGTCGGCGCCCATCGCGAGGCCGGTGCGGAGGGTTTCGGACGCCTGTGCGGGACCGATCGACACCACCACCACTTCGGTTGCCTTGCCGGCCTCTTTCAGGCGCAGGGCTTCCTCGACAGCGATTTCGTCGAACGGATTCATCGACATCTTGACGTTGGACAGTTCGACGCCCGATCCGTCGCTCTTGACGCGAACCTTGACGTTGTAATCGACCACCCGTTTGACCGCGACCAGAACCTTCATCGATCCTCTTTCGTGTGAGTTTTATTGTTTCAGAACTTGCTCGGAAGCTTGGGCGCGGAACCTAAAGCCCCTGCCACACGGGGTCAACGCGCGAAACCCGAAAATCGAGTATCTCCAAGTCCGCCAATTTAGCCGAAATTACCGGTTCTGGCCGGGCACCCAGAGCACGTCGCCGGCGCCATTATCGTTCTGCGAGCGGCTGGCGACGAACAGGAAGTCCGATAGCCGGTTCATATACTGGATACCAGCATCCGATACCGGCTCATCGGGCTGGGCAGCGAGTTCCACCATGATCCGTTCCGCACGGCGGCAGATCGTCCGGGCAAGATGAAGGTAAGCGGCGGCTGGAGTTCCGCCAGGCAAAACAAACGAGGTCAGATCGGCCAGCGGCGCGTTGAGCATGTCAATATCGTTCTCCAACCGCTCGACCTGACTCGCCAGCAGGCGCAGCCGTTCAGCCTTGCCCTCGCGCTGCGGAACCGCGAGATCGGCCCCGAGATCGAACAGATCGTTCTGGATCAGCCCGAGCATCGCATCCAGGGACCGCGCATGGGCGAGATGCAGCCTGACAACGCCGATCGCGGCATTGGTCTCATCAACGGTTCCATAGGCACTGACCCGGAGATCATATTTCGGCCGACGCTCGCCGGTGCCAAGCGCCGTCGTGCCGTCATCGCCGGTCCGGGTATAGATGCGGTTGAGAACGACCATCGGATTGATCCAGCGTCAGTGAGAAATCTGCGTCAGCGGCCCATGGCCCAGACGGTAGCCATGGTGATGATAATAGCAACGAATTGCAGCAGCACGCGCCATCGCATCAGCTTCTGCGAGCGATCAGGCGAGCCGCCGCGCATCATGTTGAACAGGCCAAGCAGCAGAACCAGCGCAACGGCGCCGACCGCGATGGGGAGGATGATATTGCTGAGCGTTGATGTCATACCGGCTACATAACACTGCGTCACAGGCAGCGCTATCGTCGGTCGTCAAAATGGCACGGCGGTCGCGCGCGCGCCGCAATGCAACGATCTGGCTTTTTCGCGTTAGATATCAGAAGCTAACATGAGGGCCGGTGATTTGCCGGGCCGATCCCGAACCAGGTGGCACGTGGGGCAGATACGCACCGTCTACGATGTTGTGATGGACGCCTTCTATACGTTTCTTGCCGATGACGGCTGGGCGATCGCCAGCCATATCGCCCTCTCTACTTTGATGGCGTTGTTTCCGTTCCTGATCGTGCTGGCCTCGCTGGCCGGCTTTTTCGGTTCCAAGAATCTCGCCGACCAGGCTGTCGGCCTGCTGCTGGAAGTCTGGCCCGATCAGGTGGCGGGTGCGCTGTCCGGCCAGATCCACGACGTGCTGACCACGACCCGCGGCGATGCCCTGACCATCGGCCTCGTGCTCGCGGTGTATTTCGCCTCCAACGGCGTCGAGAGTCTTCGTGTGGCGCTGAACCGCGCCTATTCGGTGATCGAGCCGCGGCGCTGGTACTGGCTGCGGCTGGAGTCAATCGGCTACACGCTGGTTGCTGCCGTCACCGCGCTTGCCATGGCGTTCCTGATCGTGCTCGGCCCGCTGATGCTTGAAATCATCAGGCGCTATGTCCCGCTGATGGTGGAGAACAACGAGCGGCTTCTGACGGTGGCGCGTTACGGCATCACCATCGTCGCCATGGTGATCGCCTTGTTCATCCTGCATGCGTGGCTGCCGGCAGGGCGGCGCACCTTCGGCCAGATCCTGCCGGGAATCATCTTCACGATGCTGGCGTCGCTGGCGTCGGGTATCGGCTTCGGCCTTTATCTGGCGCGCTTCGCCAACAATTACGTGACGATGTATGCCAGCCTGGCCTCGGTGATCATCGCGCTGGTGTTTCTGTATTTTATCGCCGCGATCTTCGTGTTTGGCGGCGAACTCAATGCCGCCATCATCAAGTCGCGGCTGCCCCGCGGCGTCTCGCTTCAAGCAGCGCAGTCGCTAGCGCCCGCGGAGACACCGGTTTGATCAGGAACGCGTCGGCGCCGGCCTGACGCGACGCGGCTTCGTCCTCGCCACGTCCGGACACGCCGATGATCGCAATGCGGCCATGGGGCGCCTTCAGCGCACGGATCTGCCGGATCGCCTCGACGCCATCGATGCCCGGCAGCACCATGTCCATGAGCACGGCATCGAACGTGCCCTGCGCAACGCGCTCCGCCGCAGCCTCCCCGCGGCCGATGAACTCGGCCTGATGGCCGAGTTCGGTGAGAATGGCATTGAGTACGACACGGCCGAACGGATTGTCCTCGACGCTCAGCACCCGCAGCGCTTCTCCCGGCGCAAAAGAAGCATCATCGGCGCTCGTCAGGATGGCGATCGGACCGCTCGTCTTGCCGAGACCGACCGTCAGCGTGAACACTGTCCCACCACCGCGGCGCTGCGCCACGGTGATGTCGCCCCCCATGGCGCGGGCGAGTTGCTTGACCGACGACAGGCCGAGACCCGCGCCGCCGAAGCGCGAGGCAATGGAGACATTGGCCTGGGAGAACGGTTTGAACAGCCGCTTGATCTCGGCGAGCGTGAGGCCGATGCCGCTATCGGAGACGGTGAAGGCAACGCCGATTTTGCCCGCTATGCGCACAGGCGAGATCTTCAGCGCCACATTGCCCTGCTCGGTAAATTTCACGGCATTGTCGATGAGGTTTTCCAGCGCCGCGCGCAGCCGCACGGGATCGCCGATCACGAACACCGGCAGTCTGTCGGAGATCGCGACCCGCGACAGCAGCCCCTTGGCAGCCGCGCGGCCTGCGAGCGAGTCGCCGATGTTGCGGGCAAGCGCGCGCAGGTCGAAGAAATCCTGCCGTATCTCGAATTTGGATGTACTGCGCGCGGCATCGACGAACAGCGTCGCGAGACGCGCCAGATGCTCGGCGCCGGCCCTGATGGTCTCGACCCAGCGTCGCTCACGTTCATCGAGCTCGGAGGTTGCCAGCAGATCGCTGACCGCAAGAATGCCCGTCAGCGGCGTGCGCACCTCATGGGCAAACACCGCCAGCGCCGTTTCCACCATCGTATCGGCTCGCACGGAGCTGCGCCTGGCACGCGACTTCGGCGCGGGCTTCTTTACTGCACGCTTCTTGGCCACGCGTTTTTTCAGCGTTTGTTTGGTGCGCGTCCGCGTCTTGCGCGGCGAGCGCGATGTCAGCGCCATATGTTGCCCACCCGTCCCGGCGGCACCATGCCACGGCGGGGCGCGCGGAGTCACGCAGCAGGCCCAATCAGGCTTGCGGATTTCTTGCAGCGCGCTTGCTGCTAACTTGCAGCAGACAGGGCAGGCAGCCCGACCATGCGGCGGATATCCGCTGGTGTAGCACCCTGGGTCCGCAACTCACGCAGGCTGGTGGAGCCGGTCGACTTCGACAGTTTGGCGCCGGCCACGTCAAGCACCAGCGGATGGTGTCGATAGACCGGCTGCGGCAGGTCGAGCAGTTGCTGCAGCAGCCGGTGCACGCTGGTGGACCAGAACAGATCCTGGCCACGGACCACATGGGTCACGCCCTGCAAAGCATCGTCGATGACCACCGAGAGATGATAGCTGGTCGGCGTTTCCTTGCGGGCCAGGATCACGTCACCCCAGGCTTCCGGCTGCGCGGCAATGGTGCCGGTCTCGCCGCCCGGACCCACGCCCTGCTCCGTCCATGTGAGCGGACCGCTGGCCGCAATGGCTTTGGCCATATCGAGCCGCAGTGCCATGGGCGTATCCGCCTGTTTGAGTTCGGCGACGGCCTGTGGCGACAGCGATCTGGCAATGCCGGGATAGACAGGCGCACCATCGGGATCGCGCGGCCAGCAACCCTTCACCTCCTCCGCCGCGATCAACCGTGCGATCTCGGCACGGCTCTCGAAGCTTGGATAGAGCAGTCCCATGGCTGCAAGACGCTCGGTCGCGGCGCGGTAGTCGACGAGATGCTGCGACTGTCGCCGCACCGGCGTCTCCCAGGCAATGCCGAGCCAGGCCAGATCCTCATAGATCGCCGCCTCGAATTCCGGGCGGCACCGCGTGGCGTCGATATCCTCGATCCGCAGCAGCAATCGTCCGCCCGCCTCGCGCGCCAGATCGAAATTCAGCAGCGCCGAATAGGCATGGCCGAGATGCAGATAACCGTTGGGGCTGGGTGCGAAACGAAACACAGGGACCATCGCGGATTTCCCTAGATCAGGTCGCGCGCGAAAGCACGCGTCAACCAGTCCATGAACACGCGCACCCGCGGCGAGAGCTGGCGGTTGCGCGGATAGAGCAATGACACTGGCGACGGTGTCGGCGGATATTGCGGCAGCACCTCGACCAGCGTGCCATCGGCGAGTTCACCCTTGATCCGATAGCGCGGCACCTGCACCAGACCGAAGCCGAGTTTCGCCATGGCCGCATAGTTGTCGGCGCTGTTCACCGTGATCGCCACCGGCAAGGTGACATGGCGCAACGTGCCGTTGTCCTGAAATTCGAGCGGCAGCACCGCGCCTGTCGCCGAAGAATGATAGCCGACCATGCGATGGCCCTCGAGCGCATCAATGGACGAAGGCATGCCCATGCGCGCGAGATAGGACGGTGCGACGCAGGTGACTTCGTCCATCATGGTCAGCCGGCGCGCCACCATATCGCTGTCGCGAAGCTCGCCGACACGCACCACGCAGTCGATACCCTCGCGGATCAGGTCGACCAGCCGGTCGCCCTCGCTGAGATAGAGCTGGATGTCGGGATATTCGGCGAGAAAGTCCGGCAGATGCGGCAGCACGAAATTGCGTGCCAGCGTGCCATTCATATCCACTCGCAACGGCCCCTTGGGCTTGGCGCCGCAGAACGCGCTTTCGGCGTCTTCAAGATCGGCGATCAGCGTCAGGCAGCGCTGGTGATAGGCCTCGCCGTCCAGCGTCGGCCGCACCAGCCGGGTGGTGCGCTCCAGCAAACGCACGCCGAGCCGCGCCTCGATCTGCTTGACGGCGTCTGTCACGGTCGACCGCGGCAGGCCGAGATCTGCCGCCGCCGCCGTAAAACTGCGCCGCTCTACCACCCGGGTAAACACCCGCATCGTCTCGAAACGATCCATCGCTTTGTTCGATAAATCCGGATTGTGATGCCAGATATTGCACCATTATTCGGAAAATGAAACCGTCTAGATTTCTTCCCATCAGAGCGGCGTTGCCACCCGCATGACCAAGGAGAAGATAAATGACAAATAAATCCAACAAGATAGCCATCGTCACCGGTGCCTCACGCGGCATTGGCGCCGCCATCGCCGAGCGGCTGGGCCGCGACGGCTTCACGGTCATCGTCAATTATTCCGGCAGTGCCGCGCTGGCCGAAGCCGTCGCGCAAAAGATCGAAGCCGCAGGCGGCCGTGCGCTCACCGCCAAGGCGGACGTGAGCGATCCCGCCGCGGTGCGGGGCATGTTCGATGCGGCGGAGGCGGCCTTTGGCGGCGTCGATGTCCTCGTCAACAATGCCGGCATCATGAAACTGGCCAGGTTGGCCGATGCCGACGATGCCGCATTCGACCAGCAGATCGCGGTCAATCTCAAAGGCACGTTCAACACCATGCGCGAGGCCGCCAGGCGATTGCGCGACGGCGGCCGGATCGTGAATTTCTCGACCAGCGTGGTCGGCACGAAGCTGGAGACCTACGGAATCTACACGGCAACCAAGGCGGCCGTGGAAGCGATGACGCCGATCCTCGCCAAGGAACTGCGTGGCCGCAATATCACCGTCAACGCAGTGGCACCCGGCCCAACCGCGACCGACCTGTTCATGACCGGGAAGTCCCCCGAACTGGTCGAACGCTTCGCCAAGATGGTCCCGCTCGAACGCCTCGCAACGCCTGAGGATATCGCCGGTGTCGTCGCCTTCCTGGCCGGCCCCGACGGCGGCTGGGTCAACGGCCAGGTGCTGCGCGCCAATGGCGGGCTGGTCTAGCCTGCCAACGCAAAACGGCGGACACGATATGTCCGCCGTTTCATATCCCGAACGAAAATAGTTCTCAGGAGTCGGCGCGGCCGCTCTGGATCACCACCACGCGGCTGCCGATCTTCACGCGGTTATAGAGATCGACGACGTCCTGGTTCATCAGCCGGATGCAGCCGCTGGAGACGGCATGGCCGATGGTCTCGGGCTCCGTCGTCCCGTGGATGCGGAACATGGTGTCGCGGTCGCCCTGATAGAGATACATCGCACGCGGCCCGAGCGGATTGTCGAGGCCGCCCTCCATGCCGCCCGCCATCTTGCGGTAGCGCGCCGGTTCGCGGTTCATCATGTTTTCGGTCGGGGTCCAATGCGGCCACTCGGCCTTGCGCTTGATGGTGGCGTTGCCCGCGAAAGCGAGGCCGGCCTTGCCGACGCCGATGCCGTAGCGCATCGCCTTGCCGTCGCCTTCGACGAGATAGAGATGCCGTGCGGCCGTATCGACCACGATGGTGCCGACGGGCTCCCTGGTGCGGTAGGCGACGCGCTGACGCAGCATCGCCGGATCGATTCCGGAGACGTCAACAGCCGGCAGCGTGTAGCCGCCATCCTTCAACTCGGCATAGCTGGCGGACGGACCGCCAAAGCCGGTGGACGACATCATTCCACCGCTGCTTGCACACCCCGCCAGCAAAGCGGGCAACATCAGAAGCGCGAGAAGGCGCAGCCCGCGTGATCCATCGAAACCTGTCATTCCCATCCCTTGCTGCAACACGTCCCACCCGGACGACCCGCATCTCATACAGGGCTGAGCGATCAAATCAGGCTCAACAGCATGTCATTTGGCTCATGGAACAGGCCTGTGCTGCACTTTGCGCGCCGCTGTGGTGATCGCGCCACAGCCGCGCAGGCTCACGAATAACCTCAGGTTGAAGTTTCCGCCTGAGGGCCGGCCGGCGGGCATCGCGCGCGCCACCAAAGGACCCCGGCAGCTATGCCCGCTGATGCGTGCCGAAACGCTCCACCATCGTCTCGCTGGTTTCGTTGAGACCGGAGACATTGAGGACCGCCGCATGACGGCACGATTCAACACGATGTCTTTCCGCAACTATCAATGCGCAAACGACCGCCACAGCCCCACGCGCATGATGAGATCGATATCATGTCTGTTGGTCAGGCGACGTGCTCGACGAAGTACACGCGCATCATAATGCGAAGCACTTGCAGCTGGATTTCACGGCTTGCATCGTTGTGATCGGCATATTAGAGCACACAGCCGCGTGAGACTTCGCGTTACCCCAACGAGATTTTCAGATGACAAGCGTTCGCAGTCTTGCGCAAGGCAGCATTGCCGTTGGCCTGCTGGTCCTCGCTATGAAATACGCCGCCTATCTTCTGACCGGCAGCGTCGCACTGCTGTCCGATGCGATTGAAAGCATCGTCAATGTCGTGACGGCAATCGTCGTTTTGCTTGCGACCACGCTGAGCGCGAAACCGGCAGACGACGATCATCCCTACGGGCATCACAAGGTTGAATATTTCTCGGCCGTGCTCGAAGGCGTGCTGATCGTACTCGCCGCGATGCTGATCCTGCGTGAAGCCTATCAAAGCTATCTGATACCGCGCCTCGTCGAAGCCCCGTGGGTCGGCCTGCTCGTCAACGCGGCGGCGAGTATCATCAATGCCGGTTGGGCATGGGTGTTGATCAGGCAGGGGCGCATCCACCGCTCGCCTGCCCTCGCAGCAGACGGCCGTCATTTGCTGTCCGACGTGTATTCTTCGATCGGTGTTCTCGGCGGCGTCGGAGTAGCGGCACTGTCAGGCATGGCGATCCTCGACCCAATCCTTGCGGCACTCGTCGCGCTCAACATTCTGTGGGCCGGTTGGGGCCTGATGAAGGAGTCGCTCAGCGGATTGATGGACGAGGCCATCCCGCCAGTCATGCTCGCGAGTATCAAGCAGACCATATCGGCCCATGCCCACGGTGCCATCGAGGCGCATGACCTGCGCACCCGCCGCGCCGGCAGCATGACCTTTATCGATTTCCATCTGGTGGTGGCAGGATCGACCACCGTGAGCGCCGCGCACGACATTTGCGACAAGCTCGAGACCGCGATCCGCCAGGAGGTCGGCGAGGCGCTGATCACCATCCATGTCGAACCCGATGACAAGGCCAAGCATTCCGGCATCGTGGTTCTCTAGATTCAGGTAACTTCGCTCCACGAACGGCTTTGACAGGTTCCGTCCCCGTGTTAATCGGGAGGCGAGGATCGTTCCCGTGACACATGTTTCGCGCAAACGCTGGTTTGGGGCCGTGGCATCTTTGGCCGCAGCCTATGCGCTTGTGCTCAATGTCGTGCTGTCCAGCCTGTTACTGGCGGCGATCTCGCCGACCGCGCAGGCTGCAGGCTTCGAGCTCTGCCTCACCCATCCCGACCTTGCCGCATCCCCGGACGACGCCGGCAAGACGACGGGCGCTCCTGCGGTACATTGCCCTGTGTGCGTCGGTACCCATGCCCCGGGCGCGCCCCCTGCCTCCGCAACATTCCTCGTCTCGCGCATCGCCATTGCGATCGCTACCGTTGCGCCCCCCGACGATCGCATCGTCGCGACCGCTGCAACCTCCGACCACCGCGCCCGCGCGCCGCCGCGCCTGAGCTGACGTTCCACGCCGTCAGACGCCGCGCATCAGCGCGCGCATTACTCAGTTCAATCCCGGTGGAGTTTCACCTCATGTCATCCGTTTCCATGCGGCTGCGCAGCGTCCTGTTCGCATCCGCGGCCGCGCTCGTTCCAGGCGCGGTGTCAGCCCAATCGGCCTCCTCGACATCGCTTCCGACGGTCACCGTCGAAGCACCCGCGCAGCAGCGCGCCGCCGCCGCGCGCAAACCACGCAACGCGGCGTCAAACGCCCGCACGGCCCGCAGCACCCCTGCGGCAACGCCCGCGCGCAACGACGCCCAGGCGCCGGGCGTCCCGGGCGCGCTCACCGTGCTCACCGCCCAGCAGGCACTCCGCGAGATCCAGCAGACACCCGGTGGCGTCGCACTGGTGACAGCGGATGCGTGGCGAGCATCGACGCCATCGAACACCATCAAGGACATCCTCGATTATGTGCCGGGCGTGTTCGCGCAGCCGAAATGGGGCGACGACACCCGCCTGTCGATCCGCGGATCGAGCCTGTCGCGCAATTTCCATCTGCGCGGCGTCCAGCTCTACATGGACGGCATCCCGATCAACACCGCCGATGGCTATGGCGATTTCCAGGAGATCGACCCGACCGCCTATAAATATGTCGAGGTGTTCAAGGGCGGCAACGCACTGCGCTTTGGCGCCAATTCGCTCGGCGGCGCGATCAATTTCGTGACGCCTACCGGCCGCGACCCATTCGTGAACGGCGCTTCGGTCGACATGGGCGCCTTCGGCTTCCGCCGCCTGCAAGCCAATACAGGCGGAGTGAATGGCCCCTGGGACGGCTTCATCACTGCGTCCACGCAATCGGCGGACGGCTTCCGCGATCACAGCTACGGCGAGTCGACGCGCGTCAGCGGCAATGTCGGTTACCAGTTCTCGCCGGATTTCGAGACGCGTTTCTATCTCAACGCCAACAGCGTGCGGCAGCGCATTCCCGGTTCGGTGAGCAAGGACAGCGCGTTGAATTCACCGACCACGGCCGCCGCCGCCAATATCACCGGTGATCAGCAGCGCAACATCGACACGGTACGCCTCGCCAACAAGACCACCATCCGGCTCGATAACACGACGATCGATTTCGGTGTCTTTGGCGTCGACCGCCACCTGATGCATCCGATCTTCCAGTATCTGGACTACAGCTATCAGGACTATGGCGGCTTCGCGAAAGTGACCGACGACCGCAATATTGGCGGCTATCGCAACGTGTTTGTCGCCGGCGTCAACGTGATCAACGGCCGGATCGACAATAACCAGTATGTCAATATCGCCGGCCAGAAGGGCGCGCTGGCGTCGTCATCGATCGACCGCTCTAAGAATACCTCGGTCTATGTCGAAAACTCGCTCTATGTGCTGCCCACCGTCGCATTGATTGGCGGCACACAGTTTCTCTACGCCACGCGCAACCGGCAGGACCGTTTCCTGAGCGATGGCGACCAGTCCGGCGCCACGGAATTCAATCTGTGGAGTCCGAAGGGTGGCGTGCTCTGGAATATCGATCCGACCTGGCAGGCCTATGCGAATGTCTCGCGCAGTGCCGAAGTGCCGAGTTTCGGCGAGAGCTCCAACGGCCCGGGCATCCCGACGATTCCCTTCACCAGCATCCGGCCACAGCGTGCGACCACCTATGAAATCGGCACGCGTGGACGGCGTCCCGACCTGACCTGGGAATTGACCGGCTACCGCGCCAATATCACCGACGAACTGCAATGCCTCTACAGTGCGTTCGGCAACTGCAATGTCACCAATGCCGACCGCACCATCCATCAGGGCATCGAGGCCGGGCTCGGCGTCGCTGTCTTCAAGGGGATGTTCGATGCCGGTCCGCAGCCGGACAAGCTCTGGCTCAACATGGCCTATACGTTCAACGACTTCCGCTTCGACAATGACGCGACTTTCGGCAACAACCTGCTGCCCGGCGCGCCGCGGCACTATCTGCGCGCGGAATTGCTCTACAAGCATGCCAACGGCTTCTATGTCGGCCCCAATGTCGAATGGGTGCCGGAATCCTATTACGTTGACAGCGCCAATACGCTGAAGACGGAGCCCTACGCGCTGCTCGGCCTGAAGGCCGGCGTCGACAACGGCGGCAGATATTCCGGCTATATCGAGGCGCGCAACGTGCTCGACACCCGCTACATCGCCTCCGCCAGCATTCTCGACAGGGCCACAGCGACATCGCCGCTGTTCGAACCCGGCACCGGCCGCGCCATCTATGCCGGCGTCAAGGCGAGGTGGTGAACATGACGATTTCCGCTATGCTTCTCACGAAAGGACATTCCATGACCAATCGCTCCATGCTGTTGCTTGTCACTGCGCTCGGCGCGGCGACTACACCTGCCTATGCCCATGTCTTCGTGCAGAGCGGACCGGCCACAGTCGGCGGCTCCTACCGCGCGGTGCTCGCCGTGCCGCATGGCTGCGGCGCCTCGCCGACGACGAAGATCACCGTGCAGATTCCGGAAGGCATGATCGCGGTAAAGCCAATGCCGAAGCCCGGCTGGACCATTGCCGTGAAGAAAGGCGCCTATGCGCAGTCCTACGATTTCATGCATGGCATGAAGGCGTCGGAGGGCGTCAAGGAAATCACCTGGACCGGCAAGCTCGACAGCGACTTCTATGACGAGTTCGTATTCTCGGCCTATCTGCCTGCCGCACTGAAAGCCGATGCGCCGCTCTATCTGCCGACATTGCAGAACTGCGAGCAGGGCTCGGAAGACTGGGCGCAGATTCCGGCCGCGGGACAAGACCCGCACAGCCTGAAATCACCTGCGCCGATCGTCCGCCTTGCGGCAGCAGCGCCTGATAATGCGATGGCGCAGATGGCCGGCATGGTTCATGCGGGCGACCTGATGATTTCGACGCCCTGGACGCGCGCGACGCCACCTGCGGCCAAGGTAGCCGGCGGCTATCTCACCGTAACCAATACCGGCAAGACCAGCGACAAGCTGCTCGGCGGCACCTTCACCGGCGGCGGCCGCATCGAGATACATGAGATGAGCATGACCGATGGCGTGATGAAGATGCGCCCGCTCAATGACGGGCTCGAGATCAAGCCCGGCGCCACCGTGAAGCTCGAGCCCGGCGGCTATCATCTGATGCTGATGGATCTCGCCAAGCCCCTCGCCAAAGGCGACAAGGTAAAAGCGCAGTTGCAGTTCGAGAAAGCCGGCAAGGTGGACATCGAACTCGACGTCAACGCCGTTGGTGCCTCGGCACCGGCCGGCGGCGGACATGCGCACTGATCATGTCGAGACACTGCGCACCGCACATGTTGCGGTGCGCATGATGCCTACGACCAGGCCGCGATTGTATCGGGTGTATCGATCCGGATTGCTTTGACAGCGCCGCAATGCACGCAGCCAAACAGCCTGGTCTCGAAACCCTGGGATCGCTCGATTCCTTGCAAGGACGTGCGCGTCTTGCACTGATCGCATTTCAAATGGCTGGTACGGATATTGTCATTGCCGAACGGCATTGCATGGTTCGACATGTCAGGATTCTCGACGACAAGCAGCTCGTTGCGAGCTGTCGAATGATGCGCGTGACAATGAGATTGACCTGCAATTGCTGTGAATCGGGCGTTGTGCGAATCAGACGTCGCTTCGAGTCACAATCTTTAGCTAATTCGGATAGCTTGCAATTCTAGGCTATCCCGATTTTGCGTAAGTGCTATTTTGTCGCACCTATACACAAATGCAATCCCGACTGTCGTTGCAGACCGCAATTCTACCTCGCCTCAGTGCAGCCGGGGGGTCTTGAGCATCCTGGAACGGTCTGTGGATACCAATTCGACATCGAACGTATCTCCACCGCGATAAAGCGTCAGCGGCACATCGACACCGGCCGCGCCAAGCGCCCAGAGTGCGCGATAGAATTCGGCGGAATCGGATATCTCTTCGCCATTCACTGCAAGAATGACATCGCCGGTCTTGAGCTCGGCCCGCGCCGCCGGCCCCTTCCTGGCGATCCCGACCACGACGACCTTGTCCTCGACCTCGGCGGCATAGAGCCCGAGCCACGGCCGCGGCGGCTTGTTGACGCGACCATAGGTCTTGAGGTCATCAAGAATCGGCTTCAGCAGATCGATCGGCACGATCATGTTGAGATGCTCGCTCTTGCCGCCATGCTCGCGCTCGATCTGTAGCGAGCCGATGCCGATCAACTCACCCTTGGCGTTGATCAGGGCGGCACCGCCCCAGTTCGGATGCGCCGGATGCGTGAAGATCGCGTCGTCGAGCAGGTATTCCCAATAGCCGGCGAATTCCTGCGTCGCGGCAATCTTGCCGGCCACAGACCGCGTGCGTCCGCCGACGCCGCCGATCACCACGCGATCGCCAATCTTCACGGTCGCCGACTCGCCGAGCGGCAGCGGCGCGATATCGATCTCGCCGAGCGCCTGCACCAGCCCGAAGCCGCTTTCCTGATCGACGCCGAGCACCGTTCCCTGCACCACGCGACCGTCGCCGAGATGCACCCAGATCGTTTCGGCTTCGGTGATGAGATAGCCGATGGTGAGAATGAGGCCGTCACCGATCAGCACGCCGTTGCCGGCGCGCTCGGTGCCCAGCGTCTCCGAGGTGAATGCATCGTCCGGGATAATGCAATGCAGCCCGACAACCGCATCCAGCGTCTTTTCGAGGTCGAAGCCGTAGTCCTCAGCACGCGGCTGCACACCTGGGGGCACCTTCCATTCGGTCAGTGAAGGCATGCAAAATCTCCTTTGTCCGGAATCGCCAGTACCCGCCATATAGGAACCGATCGCGGTCGTGGAAGTCCAGCCCGTGAACTTACCGGCCCTGCGGCGTTTCGTTACGCGCCCCTATGTTTTGCGAGCCACTCCAGCAGCACCGTGTTGATCTCCCGCGGATAGCAGTGACTGAGGTCATCGATCTCGCGATAGGTGACGTCGGCGCCGGCGATCGTCAGGGCCTGCTGCGCTTCCCGCGCGGTCTGCACCGGAAACATCCAGTCGAGCCGGCCATGCACGAGATGGATCGGCAGACCGCGCAGGCGATCTGCATCGGCAAACTGCGCCATCAGCGGATGGAAGGTCGAAGCCACCGGCGCCAGATGGGTGAACGGCGACTCGGCGCGCAGGCCGGTGACGTAGCAGAACGTGCCGCCATCGCTCATGCCCGTGAGCAGGAGTTGCGTGGGATCGATATGCCAGCGTGACTGCACGAGATCGAGAATGCGATTGAGGTTCGGCGTATCGGCATCGTCGCCCATCAGCGCCCAGGTGCTGCCGATCGCCGTCGGTGCGATCACGATCGCGCCGGAACTGCGCGCATCCGCAAGCCAGCTCCACAGAAAGGCGCGGCCATTGCCGCTGCCGCCATGCAGTGCCATCACCAGCGGCCAGGCCCGATCCGGCGTGTAGGTTTCCGGCACATACATCGAGAAACCGCCGCGACGTCCGGGTTCGCCATCATGAATGACGCCGGCGTTATCTGCTGGAGGTGACGCCAGTCGTTCGAGCAGCGCCACGTTCTCGCGCTCCTCGGGCGGAAGAAAGAATGTACTCACGGGCGGCAGCCGCGCCACCGTCGCATACAGCGCCTCCTGCGCGCGCGTGGCGTGGCGCAATGCACGAAACACCATCGGCAGGTCGCCGTTGGGCTGCTGGGCGGCGCGCAGGCCGGTAAAGGCTGTCAGCGCGGCATCGCTCGCCGCATCGAGATGCGCACGCAGATCCGCAAAATCGTCCGGCCATGTGTGGAGATTGGCGCGCACTGCCTTGAGCGCCTGATCGGGTTCGCCGATGGCGTCCATCACTGTGTCGAATGCCGGCGGATGCAGATTGCGCGCAACGAATTGCAGCGCTTCCAGCGATTGCAGCAGAGGCGGCAGCAACACCACGATATCGTCGACAACGGTCTCGCTCATCGTGATCTCCCGATCTGACCGGGGATGACAGAGACAGCATTTGGCGCCATGCGCAATGATGAGTCGGACGTCCGGATGCTACGGATCCAGCTCCGTGTCCCAGTAGAGATAGTCCAGCCAACTGCCATGCAGATAGTTCGGCGGAAACAGCCGGCCATTGCGGTGCAGTTGATGCACGGTCGGCGCGAAGGCCGTCTGCCTCGGGAACATGCGCGCCTGCTGCGTCGTCATGTTGCCCTTGCGCAGATTGCAGGGCGAGCAGGCTGCGACGACGTTTTCCCAGGTCGTCTGACCGCCCTTGGAGCGCGGGATGATGTGATCGAAGGTCAGATCGTCATGCGCACCGCAATACTGGCAGGAGAAGCGGTCGCGCAGGAAGACGTTGAACCGGGTGAAGGCGGGGTGCGTCGTCGGCTTCACAAACGACTTCAGCGATACCACACTGGGCAGCTGAAATTCGAACGAAGGACTCCGCACCGCGTGATCGTAGAGTTCTACGATATTCACACGGTCGAGGAACACTGCCTTGATCGCGTCTTGCCACGACCACAGAGACAGTGGGTAGTAACTTAGCGGCCGGAAGTCCGCATTGAGGACCAGAACCGGCCAACCGCCTTGCGAGACATGTGCGTTCAAGTAACGCTCCTGACCCCCACATATGGCTGCGAAGCAACCTGTCTCCACATACTACAGGCAGCGTGACAGGGTTGTGAAGGGCAGAGAGCAGACCTTATCCCCCCACAAAAGCGCCGCGTTGGGTCGCTTTTCTGGGAACTGCGGGTGGTCTGTTGCAGCGCCTGCCGCTAAACCCCGTGGCGCGCCCGGTTCGCGGCCGCAAATACCGGACGCTGCCCGATGGTCCCTTCCAGCCGCTATCTCGAGGCCCCGCAACGGCTACGCGCCTTTGTCCGCGCGCATGAGACCAGCCTTGCGATTCTGGCGGCGATGATCGGCGTGATCGGGGGTCTCGTGGTGGCCGGCATGGGCGCTGCCGTCAGCGTTCTTCACGCGGTATTGTTCAATCTGGAATGGGGCCAGCGACTCTCCAGCCAGTTCTGGATCGATCCGGTGCGCGCGATTCTGGTTCCCAGCCTCGGCGGCCTGCTGCTCGGTATCGCCTTCCTGCTTCTGTTGCGCTGGCGACCGGCCCGCGAGATCGACCCCATCGAGGCCAACGCGCTCTATGGCGGGCGGATGTCGTTCCGCGGCAGCATCATCGTCGCGCTGCAGACCGTGTGGTCGAGCGGCGTCGGGGCCTCCGTGGGTCTCGAGGCCGGCTATACCCAGCTCGCCAGCGGGCTCGGCGCCTCCATCGGACGCGCCTTCCACCTGCGCCGCGGCGACCAGCGTGTGATGGTCGGCTGCGGTGCGGCGGCTGCGATCGCCGGCGCATTCGGTGCGCCGCTTGCTGGGGCGTTCTATGCCTTCGAACTGGTAATCGGCGGCTACACATCGGCGAGTCTGATGCCGGTCGGCGTTGCCGCGGTGACCGGCTACTTCGTTGCCCATGCCTTCGATCCGCTGTCGCTCGGCGTCGTCGCCGGCCGCTTCGGCGACGTGCTCGGCCGTGATCTCGCGGTGGCGGCCCTGCTTGGCGTCTTCGCCGCAATGTTCGGTATCGGCATCATGCGCGTCGTGGCCTGGACAGAAGCACTGCTGGCCAAGATCAAGCTGTGGCCGCCGATGCGCCCGGCGCTGGGGGGCCTGCTGGTCGGCCTGATGGCCCTCCTGACACCGCAGGTAATGGCATCCGGACACGGCGCCCTGCATTTCGGCGGCATGACCGCCTATCCGGTCGCATTGGTGGCCTTTGTGATGGCGCTGAAGACGCTCGCCTCGATCATCTCGCTCGGGACAGGCTTTCGTGGCGGTCTTTTCTTCGCCACGCTGTTTCTCGGGGCCCTCGGCGGCCATCTGTTCGCGGTCGGCTTCAATGCAACCGGCATCGGCTTCACTATCGACCCCGCCGTCTACACCATCATCGGCATGAGCGCGCTGTCGGCCTCGGTGATCGGCGGGCCGCTCACCATGTCGTTCATCGCGCTCGAATCCACCGGCAATCTCTGGCTCACCACCGCGGTGCTGGTGGCGGTCATCATCTCCACCCAGTTGACGCGCGAACTGTTCGGCTACTCCTTCGCCACATGGCGCCTGCATCTGCGCGGCGAGACCATCCGCAGTGCCGCTGACGTCGGCTGGATCCGCGATCTCACCGTCAAACGCCTGCTCCGCCCGGACGTCCCGACCGTCGACTCCACCATGCCGCTCGACGAATTCCGCGAAAAATTTCCACTCGGCTCGAAGACCCAGGTTGTCGCCGTCGATCCCGAAGGCCGCTATGTCGGCCTTGCCATCGTCGCTGAAGCGCATTCGCCTGATGTGGCAGCATTCCGGCTCGACAGCCTGCTGCATTGTCGCGACGTCGTGTTGCATCCCGACATGAACATCCGCGACGCCATGGTGGTGTTCGAGGGCGCCGAAGCGGAATCGCTGGCAGTTGTCGAAGCTGAAAGCCACCGCGTCCTCGGCACGCTTTCGGAAGCTCACGCGACCCGCCGTTACGCCGAAGAGTCGGAACAGCGCCGCCGCGAAGCGGTCGGCGAGATGTAGCGGTTCGCTATTCGCCGTCTGCAAGCGCCAGCATGTGCCCTTGATCAGGCGGCACTCGCCCGGCCCAAGCCGCCTTACGTCGCCCCTTGTTAAGTTGTGACGTTGCCGATCACGCCTTCGCGCTTCTTGATGGCGTGATAATACGCCCACCACAAATGCGCTGCCGCGCCGCGTAGCGGCCGCCAGGGTTCTGCCAGCGGCGCCATCTGCTTTACGGTCGGGCGTTCGTTGAGACCGAGCCCGACCTTGATGGATTCCTGAATGGCAACATCACCCGCCGGCCATGCGTCGCCATGGCCGAGACAAAACAGCAGATAGACGTCCGCCGTCCACGGGCCGATGCCGTGCAATGCGACCAGCGTATTATGCGCAGCATCGGCGTCTTCCTCAGCGAGCACGTCGAGGTTCAAGCGCTCCTCGACGAGTTCGCGCGCCAGCGCCTTCAGCGTCTTGATTTTTGCCGCTGACAGACCCAGCCGACCGAGACGATCGGTGCGCGCCTTGCGGATAGCGTGATGATCGAATGGCGAGAAGGCGCCGGAGACGCGCGCCCAGATCGCCGAGGCCGATGCCACCGAGACCTGCTGCCCGCAGACGATCTGCGCAAGCCCTTCGAAACCCGGCGCGCGTTGGCGCAATGCGGGCATCCCGGCCATGGCCAGGATCGGTTTCAGACGCGGGTCGCGCTTCACCAGCTCCATGACGGCATCGTCGAGCACGGACTGGTCGGTGAGATGAACGGTCATGATCCCCAAGGATCACCACGGCGCGACCGCAAGATCAATGCCGCGAATGAATGCGCTGCGGCAATGAGGCTCTGTCGGCGGGGAACCAAAGTCCCGGACGCCGCGTTATTCGCGCTCAATGGGAGGCTACCGCCATGCGGGCGTTTTTTGGAATGATCCTGGGTGCGCTGATCCTGGGCGTCGGCGTTTACATCTACGATTCGATGTCGACCTCGTCAGTGGCGAACGGCCAGACGGCCCAGGAGCGCCGGACGATCGTCAATTGGGACGTCGCCGCCAACGAATGGGAAGCGCTGAAGACGCGCACCAAACAGGATTGGGCCAAGCTGACTTCGCAAGTGAAGTCGTAAGGCGACACGTCGCCAGCGAAAGACTGGCGGAGAGACCGGCAAAGACGCCTTCGCTGAAAAGCGGGGGCGTTTTCCGTTTGAACGTGGTGAAGTTTACTTCTTCGCAGCCGCAGCTTTGCGTGCATCGGCAATGGCGAGCACAAACTGTTCTTTGGTGATCGGGCCGGGAATGCGGAACTTGCCGACGATGAAGGACGGCGTGCCATTGAAGCCGAAAGCCGTCGCCTGCTCATCGATCTGCTTCAGCTTCGCGACGATCGCATCCTGATTTTTCTGCAGGTCGGCGACGGCGCGATCGACATCGATGCCGGCCTTGGCGAGCCGGTCACGGGCAATAGCCTCGGTGAGTCTGGTATCGAGGCTGATCAGGGCATCCTGCGCCTCGATGAACTTGTTCTGGTATCTCGTCGCCAGCACGAGACGCGCCGCATAGACCGACACCGGCCCGAGGATCGGCCAGTCCTTCGATACCAGTCGAACCTTGCCGTCTTCCTTCACCAGGGCGCGAAGATCGGGCGCGATCTTGCGGCAATAGGGACACTGGTAGTCGAAAAATTCGACAATGGTGATGTCGCCCTTCGGATTGCCGGCGGCCGGGATATCCGGATCGCGGAGGACCGCGGCTTCGTTGAGGATATCCTGGTCCTTGGCGGCACCGGCCGCCGCAAGCACCCGGCCGGACGACGCACCGAGCAGCACAGCGCCGCCGAAAAGCCCGAGTGCAGCGCGACGCGTGGTCGCGGCATTTGAGGTACGGCGGGTTGTGGCGGTCATGATGTTCTCCGAAAGACGCATCAGGCGCCAGTGCTCACGTCACGTAGATGTTGCGGGCCAACATATAAAGCGCCACGATGATAATGATAGACGCAAAAACCGTATTCAGCGCGCCGCGCCGCAGCGACAGATGGCGTGCCAGACTGGTTCCCAACAATCCGCCGAGCAGGCCGCCCAGAATGAACACCAGCGCCAGTTTCCAGGAGATCAGCCCGGACCAGGCATAGCTCGATGCCGTGGTGAGACCGAAAGCGGTGACCGCCACCAGCGACGACGAGATCGCACTCATGATCGACATGCCCGTGGCCGCCATCAACGCCGGCACAATCAGAAAGCCGCCACCAATCCCGAAGAAGCCGGACAGCGCGCCCGTGACAAGACCCAGCGCAAGCAGCGAAGGCGTATTCGACATGCTGATTTCAACCCGGTGCTCGCCGACCTGGGCGCGCGTCTTCAGCATCAGTACGGCGATCACCAGCATCAGGACCGCGAACAGCGCGAGCAGATTCTGCCCGTCCACCCGCTTGCCGAGAATCGAACCTCCGAGCGCACCAGCGATTCCTGCGGCGGCAAATACCAGCGCGCAGGACCAGTGCACATTGCCGCCACGCGCATGATTGCCGAGATTGACCGCCGCATTGGCTGCGACCGCAATGGCGCTGGTGCCGATCGCGACATGGGGCTCAGGCACGCCGACGACATAGACCATCAGCGGCACGGCGAGGATCGAGCCGCCACCACCAACAAGGCCGAGCGAGAAGCCGACCAGTGCGCCCGAAGCCAGGCCGAGCGCGCCCTGCATTACAGTAATCATGAATGGTCGATTCTCGTTGACGACGGCGCGACCTTAATGGCCTTTTTGACCCGGCTCCATGCAACAAGCATCACAAATCCGATGTCTGGGAAAACGCTGTCGTGACCATCAGCGCACCAGCAGGGTGACGGCGAGCGGCACCAGCAGAGAGGTCACCAGCGCATTGAGGCTCATGGCGATGCCGGCAAAGACGCCGGCCACCGCATCGACCTGAAAAGCCCGTGCAGTGCCGATGCCATGCGAGGCGAGGCCGACGGCAAAGCCGCGGGCGCGATAATCAGTGATGCCCATGCGATTCATCATCGGCGTGACGATGATCGCGCCCATGATGCCTGTGAGCACGACGGCCACGGCGGTCAGCGACGCATCGGCGCCAAGCGACTCACTGATGCCCATGGCGACACCTGCGGTGACCGATTTCGGCGCCAGCGACAACACGACATTGTTCGGCAACCCGAACGCCTTCGCCAATAGCACCACCGAGACGATCGCCGTTGCGCAGCCGACCACCAGCGCGGCCAGCATCGGCACGATCGCCGCCGCCACGACCTTGCGGTTCTCATAAAGTGGCACCGCCAGCGCCACCGTCGCCGGGCCGAGCAGGAAATGCACGAATTGCGCACCGCTGAAATAGGTCGTGTAGGACGTGCCTGTCACCAGTAGGAACACGGCGATGATCCACATCGAGTGGAACACCGGATTGGCGAACGGATGCCGGCCGGTCGCAAGCGACAACGCATCGGCCGTCGCATAGACCAGCAGCGTCACCGTGAGCCACAAAAGCGGCTGCTGCGAGAGATAGACCCAGAGCGAGAACGGATTGGCGCTCATGACGCACTCGGCCCACGCGTCATCACCCGGCTGATGACGAGGAACGTCGCCACCGTCACCAGCAGCGTGATCACCACCGAGATCGCCAGAACTACAGCGATGGCGGTGCCGTGCTCGGCCAGCAGATCGAGCTTCTGCACCACGCCGACCCCCGCCGGGATGAACATCAGCGACAGATGCGCGAGCAGGCCCTTTGCCGCATTCTCCACGCCGCCACCCTGCAACGGCCCCTGCGCGAACAGCACGGCGCGGTCACGCAGCAACAGCAGAACGAGCAGCAGCAGCATGCCGAACACGGGACCGGGCACCGGCCACGCAAAGGCACGCACGGCGATCTCGCCGGCGAGCTGGCACAGCAGGATCAGGGAAAGACTGGCAATCATGGGGGCTCCGCGGGTGACGGATCGTTATCGCCCGCGAAGCAACTTATGTCGATCAGGACAAGCGCACAGCTGATCCGATCAGGCGGCGCCCTTCAGCTTCTTGGTGCACTCGCTGTAATAGCCGCCGCCCTTTTCGATCCACTTCATGCCGCCATTGGCATTGTTGGCCTTGTTGGCATTGTATTGATCCACGCAGGTGTGCATCCGCGCCTTGCCCGCCGATTCCTTGGCGTATTTCGGATCGACCGCCGACGGGAACGTGGCAGGGCCTGCCGGAGCCGCGGCCGTCGTGGCTGCCGGCTTGGGCGCGGCGGCAGGCTTGGGAGCCGCCGCCGGTTTGGCTTCGGCAGCCGTCGGCGCCGCGGTTGCAGCAGGCGCAGCTGCGGCCGGCGTCGCAGCGGCAGCAGTTCCGCATTCTGCCTTGCGGAAGTCATTCCATTTCTGGCCGTTCAGCGTGCCAGCGGTCTTGGCCGCCTGATATTTTGCACTGCACTCAGTCGCCGTGAGTGCATGGGCCGGACTGAAAGCAAGCAGAGCAAAACTGGACATTGCAATCGCGCAGGCGAATTTGACAGGCATCATCATGACTTTCTCTCCCTTTGCTACACAAAGTAGAAGTAGGCGACAGCATCCTATCGTTACCGCTGGACGTAGCAACGAGATCGCAACTCCCTGCGAAAAAATATCGTGATCGCACTGTCAGATATATTTCAACTTATTCACCTGCCGTTCAGGCCGGCGCGCCCACCCTGTCCTGCCCGTTCAATCCGAGGTGCTGCCATGATCCGATTTGTTTCTAGCCTAGCTACCGCTGCCGTCGCCTCCCTCCTGCTGGTCGGCGCGGCCACCGCGCAGGCACCTGCGCCGGCGGCCACCAAGACTGCGCCTGCCAAGACGGCCCCCGCCGACAAGATGGCGCCTGCGGAAAAGATGGCGCCTGCAGACAAGACAGCGGAAAAGCCCCGCACGGCGGCATCGCTTGAATGTTCGAAACAGGCCGACGCGAAGGGTCTGCATGGCGCCGAGCGCCGCAAATTCCGCTCGGAATGCAAAAAGGGCACGAAGGCGAACTAATCAGCCCGGACCGCCTGTCCCTCGCCCGGAAAGCGAGGGACAGGTAGTCCACACCGCATTTGTCGGCAGGTGCGGACTTTGCCATAAAGCGGGCTCCTTCATCTTCCCGTGCAAATGGCCATCGCTCTTCCCAGCTCCCTTCAGATCCGAACCACCCTTGAGACGCTCGTCATCGGCACGATCGGCGGAGCGCTATTCTATTTGGCGGAATTGCCGGGCGGGCTGATCTCCGGCGCGATGATCGCAGTCGCCGCTTACGGCATCCTCGGCCGCCCGGTCGGCCTGCCGCAGCCGATGGCCCATGTCATCCTGATGACACTGGGCCTGTCGCTCGGCTCGATGGTGTCGCCGGAGATGGTGCACAATCTCAGCGCCTATCCGGTGACCATCGCCCTGCTGGCGCTGGCCACCTTCTGCGCCACCTTCGGCAGCAGCATCTATCTGCAGCGCGTTCATGGCTGGGACCGCACCTCTGCGCTGCTGGCCGGCAGCCCCGGCGCGCTGTCGCAGATCATCATGCTGGCCACCGAGCGCAATGCCGACGTTCCGGGCATCGCAGTCGTGCAGATTTTCCGCGTCATCATCCTCACCGGCATGGTGCCGCTGCTGCTCGCCGCCACGGGCCTGATGGGTCATGGCCCGCTGCCATCGCGCGGACCTGAAGCCTCGCCGCTGGCGCTCGCCGAACTCGCCGCCGCGGCCGTTGCCGTCTCGCTGTTCATGCGCTGGATCAAGTTTCCCGCGAGCTGGATGTTCGGCGCGATGATGGCCTCGTCAGTGCTGCACGGCACTGGCTGGGTCCACGGCACGCTGCCGCAATGGGCCTATATCACTGCGCTCGTCGGCATCGGCAGCCTGATCGGCTCGCGCTTCGGCAAGATCTCGCCGCGCACCATTCTCAGCCATGTCTGGGCCGCGCTCGGCTCATTCACGGTGGCCATCGCAATCTCGTCGGTGTTTGTCACGATCATCGCGCTGACCACAACTGTGAAGCTGAGCGATGTCGTCGTCGCCTTCGCACCGGGCGCCATGGACGCCATGCTCGCACTGGCGCTGACGCTGCATATCGATCCGGTGTTCGTCGGCGCGCATCATCTGTCGCGCTTCATCTATGTGTCGATCGTCACGCCCGGCATCGTGCATCTGTTCGGCAAGGCGCAGGACGATATCGACGACTAAGCATGATCCGGAAAAGCGGAAACCCGTTTTCCCATCGGATCATGCTCGAATAAAGCGATGCGAGCGCCTAGCGCCGCGCGGTCCGGCTGGCGCCCCATACTGCGATCATGGCCATCGCCAGCGAGATCAGCACATTGTAGCCGGCCAGCGACAGGCCGAGAAACCGCCACTGCACCTCGTCGCAGCGGATCACCTTCACGGTGTCGAGGCGTTCCAGCAGGCTGCCGGCCTTGCCGAGATCCACCACCGGACCGGAGCAGTCGGTTGGCCCCTGCCAGAATTTCCATTCGACGCCGGCGTGATAGCCGCCGAGCACCGCATTGGCGAGCGCCGCCAGCGCCAGCAGAGCGAGGCCGGTCACAACCAGGCCGCGCGGCGCGTCCCTGGCGGCAGCAATCGCCACCAGCACCGCCAGCGGGATCGCGAGATAATAGGCATAACGCTGTTCGAGACAGAGCGGGCACGGCCGGATATCCAGCACCAGCTGGAAGAACCAGGCCCCTGCCAGCGTGGCCAGAGCGATCAGACCGACCGCCAGCGCGGCGACCAGCGCCGGGTTTGAGGAGGCATATACGGGCGTGGATGGTGGGACAGTCTGGGCAGTCACGGCGCTCTCCGGGTGGCTGCTGGGTCCTATCCCGGGGCCACCATCCTGTCGAGGCGGCCTTGATCACACTGGGGTGTGCGCGGCGGCCGATCTGGCCAAACCGCCGGTTGACCCACCCGGAGCGCCCGCTATATTCCGCCCGCTTCGCGACCCCTGCCTCCGGCCGGCGTCCGAATGCCCCTGTGGCGGAATTGGTAGACGCGCTCGACTCAAAATCGAGTTCCGCAAGGA
>NZ_JBGMOE010000168.1:0-47636 GCF_041424195.1 Tardiphaga sp.
TAGCGACGCGGACGTCGCGGCCCATCACGATGATGCCGGAGCGTTCGTCGATGATGATCTTGGCGGCCAGATCCGGTTCGACCTGCAGCTGCTCGATCTCGGTGAGCAGCGCAACGACGTTGCCCTTGAACTCCGGCGGGATCGACATCTGCACGGTGGAAGGATCGATCGGCTCGGCGGTCTTGGATCCCAGGAAATCGTTGACGGCGGCCGCAATGCGCTTGGCCGTGGTGAAGTCAGGATTGCGCAAAGCGAGGCGCACATTGGGCAGGCGGTTCAGCGCGAACTCGATCTCGCGCTCGATAATGGCGCCGTTGGCGATGCGGCCAACGGTCGGTACGCCGCGGGTGATACTGGCGGCGGCGCCTTCGGCGGCAAAACCGTTGATGGCGAGGGAGCCTTGGGCGACGGCATAGACGTTGCCGTCGGCGCCGAGCAGGGGGGTGACCAGCAGGGTGCCGCCGGTCAGGTTCTTGGCATCGCCGAGCGCCGAGACGGTGACGTCCATGCGGGTGCCCTGAGTGCCGAAGGCGGGCAGGTTACCGGTGACCATCACGGCGGCCACGTTGCCCGTGCGCAGCGTCTGGCCGCGGATATTGACGCCCATGCGTTCAAGCATCGCCTGCAGCGACTGACGGGTAAACGGGATGTTGTTGAGGGTATCGCCGGTGCCGTTGAGGCCGACCACGAGGCCGTAGCCGATCAACTGGTTCTGCCGGACGCCCTCGATATTGGCGAGATCCTTGATCCGCGACGTCGCATGTGCCGACACCGCCTGCACGAGCAGCACGAGCAGCACCGCACAGGCCGTCTGACAGAATCGGATCGAAGGTAGGCTCGGCATCCTCTGCTCCCCGCTGAGGTCTTCACTGGACCGCTCGCCACTCCCATGACGACGATCCAGCCTTCCCTATGCGAGTGCCGTGCCAGTGATTTTATGAGACCTAAGATATTGAATTGTATATTTAATTACGAATTTCGCTGGAGCGCGTGCCTGCCTTCGCCCCGGCGAAAGTGCCGCCCGCGGCAGATTTTGCCGGGCTGTTTACGATTGATTAACCATAAAAGACGACCATTCCGAATGGAGGCCTATTTACGCTCGCGATGGTACTGAGCGAAAGGCGCGCCGCCATGGGCCGGGATCGGCCATCACCCTCGCTGGACACGCCGATGCGCATTTACGGACCGAACGGCACCACATTCGGTGCTCCGTCGTCAGGAGCGAAGAAAACCAGTTCGAGCGGGTTCTCGTTGCCGGATGCGACCCCGACCTCCGAGGCCCGACCGACGGTAGCGCCCCGGGCGGCCAACAGCATCGATGCGCTTCTGGCCATGCAGAGCGTCGAAGATCCCATGGAGCGCCGCAAGCGCTCGGTGAAGCGCGGCCGCGGTGCGCTCGATGTCCTTGACGAACTCAAGATCGGCCTGCTCACGGGCTCGATCAATCCGGCCATGGTGGCGCGGCTGCGCAGTGCGGCAGCCAACCTCAAGGAATCATCCGGCGAGCCCGGTCTGGACGCAGTACTGTCCGAAATCGAACTGCGGGTCGAAGTTGAGCTGGCCAAGGCTGGCCAGGTTTAGGTCGTCCCGAGCCTCCGGAAGCCGCGCAAATTACTGCTCATAGCCTCCCGAACAGGTCCGTCACCAAGGCCGGGCTCCGGAGCTTCTACCCGCTGCAGCGGCGGAGTTCCCGGGGGTGAAACCTCACGGTGGATGGCCATTCCGGAGGTATCCGGACGTTATTGTCTGTCACATGGCGTAGCTATATAAGCTGCGGCGCGGCCGGTCATTTCCGGCGCCTTGCACGCATAGATGGATTGGCCTTGGACAAGTTGAAAAGCTATCGCCCCTCCGAAAAAGAGCCTTTCATGAACGACCGGCAGCGCGACTATTTCCGCGCGAAATTGCTGGCCTGGAAGGAAGAAATCCTCCGTGAATCGAAGCTCACCCTGCAGACCCTGCAGGAGGAGAACGTCAATCACCCCGACCTCGCCGACCGGGCGTCGTCGGAAACCGACCGCGCTATCGAACTGCGGGCGCGCGACCGGCAGCGCAAGCTGATCTCCAAGATCGACGCCGCGCTGCTACGCATCGAGGACAACACCTACGGCTATTGCGAGGAGACCGGGGAGCCGATCTCGCTGAAGCGGCTTGAAGCCCGTCCGATCGCTACACTCTCCGTGGAAGCCCAGGAGCGCCACGAGAAGCGCGAAAAGGTCTATCGCGACGAATAGTCTTTCAGATGCCAAACGGCCGCCCATCGGGCGGCCGTTTTCATTTTGAAATTCCGAATGCTGCGCCATTGCGCAAGCTGTGCATTGCAGCATGTTGCAATCACTGCACTGCAGCACGATGCTATTCCAAAACACGCGAATATGAACGTCATCATTCCCCAATAGGACGTAGGCTGGATCCAGAAAAAAGGGAGGATGAACTATGGCTGCGCCTGCCTCTTATGATCCCGATACGATCGCGTTGATGCGCAATGTACTCCAGAAGGTGGTCGCGAAGGTGCCTGAGCAGCACCGCACCTCCTGCAATCAGGCAGCCATCGCGTCGCGCATCCTGGCGACTGCAGCGCAGGGCCGGCGTTCCGAAGATGTCCTGACTACGGAAGCTCTGGCCGAGGTGAAGGAGATATTCACCGGGCCCGCTGGGATGCGTCGGCTTCATGAAGACCTGACCAAGGTCTTCGGTTGAGCTGCAAGATCTTGACAGGCGCCGCATAGAGATCGTGTCGATATCATTCATCGATGTCGTGTCAGGTTGCAAAGCCTGATGGCGATCGGTACCCGTTCTGCCTGTGTCTCGGCATTAGCCGTCCGACAGGCGAAGGGACCTCCAATGGACAAAGCTCTGGCGATTGCGGAGATTCTTGCTTACGCACGCCGCAACCGCTCGCCGTTGTCGGTATTGCCGCCAGAAGCGGTCTTACGTGACGAAACCGAGGGGTATTGGGTACAGGACGCATTGCATGATTTGCTGGCGCCGGTTTTCGGCACGCAGGTCGGTCACAAGATCGGCTGCACGAGCCCGGTGATGCAGCAATATCTCGGCATCCCGCATCCCTGCGCGGGCGGCCTCTATATGAGCGGCGTGCATGCCACCGGAGCATCTCTCCGCTATGGCAACTATGTCCATGTCGGCGTCGAGTGCGAAATTGCAGTCCGCCTTGGACGCGATGCTGTGCCGTCCGATGAACCGTTCACTGCGGAGACGATCGCATCCTCGATAGAGGCGTACTATCCCGCCATCGAGATTGTCGATGATCGTTATGCAGACTGGCGCAGTATGGATGCGCCGACACTGATCGCGGATGATTTCTTTGCAGCAGGATGTGTTCTAGGTGCGCCTGTTACACGCGGCAAGGCGCCCGACCTTCTGTCGGTGATCGGCCGCGCTGTCATCAACGGCGTCGAAGTGGGGCGCGGCACTGGCGCCGATGTACTCGGCCATCCGCATCACGCACTGGTATGGTTGGCCAACCATCTCGCAGCCAGCGGCAAGGTGTTGCTGGCCGGAGAATTCGTCCTCACTGGCAGTCTGGTGCAGACCGCGTGGCTCAATGCCGGAGATCACGTCCGGATGGAATTGCTCGGCCTCGGCAGCGTCGAGGTGGATTTCAAAGGCTGACGTTCTGCGCTTCGCCCGGCCGCGTTTCGATTCTGCCCAGAACGACGCGGCCTTCCGTCAGGGGAGCTGACGGAAGGCCGCGCGTGAACATCTCATCGCGTGGGAGCACGATGAGATGTGGGAGCTCATAACGTTAGAAGGGCAGCAGCACGTCCATCACTTGCTGGCCGTAGCGCGGTTGCTGGACGTCCGAAATCTGGCCGCGGCCGCCATAGGCGATGCGGGCCTGCGCGATCTTCGCGCTGTCGATGGTGTTGTCGCTCTGAATGTCTTCAGGACGCACTATACCTGCGACGATCAGTTCGCGGATTTCGTAGTTGACCCGGATTTCCTGCTTGCCCTCGACCACCAGATTGCCGTTCGGCAGCAATTGCGTGACGACAGCGGCGACGCTGGTCTGTAAGGCTTCCTGCCGCGCCACCGATCCCTTGCCGTCGCTCGACGACGATCCATCAGCCGTGAGCAGGCGGCCGGGCAGGACCGAGGCGGCCGAACCTGTCAGCAGCTTGCTGCCCGCAAAGTCGGTGATGCCCGAGTTTTCCGTATTGGTGCGGCTGCGCTGTGTCTCGTTGGCGATATTGGCCTTGTCGGTGAAGTTCACGGTGACCGTCAGAATGTCGCCGATCTGGCGCGCACGCTGATCCTTGAAAAATGCGCGCGATCCGCTGCGCCACAGGGAGTTGGCGTTGTAGGATGCGACCTCCGGCTTTGGCATTGGCATCTGCACCGGCTTGTAGCCGGGCTGTGTCGTCGGGTTTTCAATCGCCGTGAGCGCAGGCTTCTCGCCGATGGAGGCGAGACGGTCGATCGACGAACAGCCGCTGGCAGCAAGGCCGACCGTAAGAAGCGCAGCGCCGGTGGCGAAGGGACGATGGAACTGGAACATCAACTTTACTCAGCTTTTCGAGAGACAGGCGCGTGGTCGTTGGCAGCGAGAGCGACGGGAGAGGTGGCCGCGGGAGAGCTGGCCAGGGGAGGTTTGGCCTGGGAGATTTTTTCGGACGGGAGAGACTCGCGGGAAGGTGTAGGAGCGGGAGCAGGTGTTTCGACTTGCGCGGGGAGACGCGGGGACGGAGCGGAGACGGCGACCTGGCCGCGACCAACCACGACGCCGGAGACGGTGCGCTTGGACTGGAGGTTGATCACGTTGACGACGTCGCCTTCGGTGCCGCCTTCGATGGCCTTGCCGCGCAGCGTAAGATAAAGCCCGGCAGTTTCGTAGATCAGCGTCACCGCCTGATCGCGGGTGACGAGGTCAGGCTTGGCGAGGTCGGCATTGCGGATTGCCTGACCGGCGCGCAATTGGCGGCGGCTCTGCATGCCCACGGCGCGGTCGCGCGTTACCCCATCGTTACCGACTTCGGCTTTCGGACGACGCTCGATGACAACATCGGAAGATTTCAGCACTTCATTGCGTTCGACGCCGCGGACCAGCACCGCCGCTTCCACGGTCTCGACGGCGCTGCCGGTGAAGCGCAGCTTGGTGGCAGACACGTTGGAGTCGTTGCCGATCGCAAAGGTGACGTCGAAACGGCCGCTGCGCGCGTCGAACCGAACTGCGATGGGCTGCAGCGCGCCGGTATTGCTGGCGTCGAGCTGCAGACCCTGGACTTCGCGGTCGAAAGTGAGGCTGAGATTGGCTGCGGCGCCAAGGCCGTGGCGGTTCTCCAGCGCCTGCGCGACCTGGTTTTCGATATCCTTGCTGTCGATGCTGCGCGACAGCCGCGTTACGGTGATGGACTTGAGTTCGCGGGTATCGACGCCGATCACCTGATGCTGCCGCAGCGCTGCAATCACCTGCGCAGTCGACAGGGTGCCGACGGTGCCGAGATCGGGCGCCCGATAGATCGCGATCTGCGCGGTGGGGCCGGCATTGTCGATGACGTCGCCAATCCGCACCACGTCGCTGGACACCGTGACATTGGCGCGTAGCATCGGCGATGCGATGACCTCGTCGCGCTGCGCCTGGCCGAGCGCAGCGGTGGCCGCTGCAGCGAGCAGGGCGGTGGCGAGGAGAAGCGAGCGCATGGCTGATGTCATGATCATTCTCCTCAGCGGAACATGCCGGCGGTGGATTGCAGCATCTGGTCCGCCGCGCTGATGACCTTGGCGTTCATCTCATAGGCGCGCTGTGCGGCGATCAGGTCCGAGATTTCAGTGACGACTTCGACATTGGCCATTTCGAGGTTGCGCTGCTGCATGTCGCCGAAGCCGTCGGCATTGGCGACGCCGTCCTGCGGTGGGCCGGAGGCCGGTGTTTCGGTGAACAGGTTGTCGCCGATCGAATTGAGGCCGGCCTTGTTGATAAAGCGGGTGAGGCTGATCTGGCCGAGCACGGTCGGGGTCGTTGAACCCGGCACGATCACCGAGACCTGGCCCTGCGCATTGATCGAGAGTTGCGACGACGCCTGGGGGATCGAGATTGTTGGCTGCAGCAAGTTGCCCTGCGCGTTGACGATGCGGCCCTGCTGGTCCGTGGAAAACGTACCGTCGCGGGTATAGGCGAAGGTGCCATCGGTGAGCTGGATCTTGAAGAAGCCTTCGCCGCGGACGGCGATATCGAGGTCGCCGCCGGTTGCCGACAGCGTGCCCTGGGTCATCATGCGCGGAGTACCGACGGTCTTCACGCCGCCGCCGATATCGACGCCGACCGGAATGACCGTGCCCTGATCCGATGCCTGCGCGCCGACGCGGCGGACGTGATCGTAGATGAGGTCCTGGAACGCCGCCCGCTGCTTCTTGAAGCCGGTCGTGCGCATGTTGGCGATATTGTTCGAGATGACCTGGACGTTGAGTTCCTGGGCCGCCATCCCGGTCGCTGCAGTGTAAAGAGCGCGCATGGGTCAGATTCCTTAAGCCGGAACGTCGGCAAGTTTTTCGATGGCGGTGCGCCGCGCGTCGCCCTGCGACTGCAGCATGTTGGACAGCTCGGTATAGGCGCGGGTGACGTCGATCATCCGGGTCATTTCGACAACCGAGTTGACGTTCGACTTTTCGATAAAGCCCTGATTGAGCTTCGACGTGGTGGACGGCTGCGGATTGGCGCCGGGACCGGCCGAGAACAGGTTGGAGCCTTCCTTCACCAGTCGCTGGGGCTGCGCGAAGTTGACCATGCGAATCTTGCCGCGCACGGAGTCGATCCGGTTGATGCCTTCGAGCACCGTGACCGTGCCGTCCTGCGAGATGTTGATGTCGTGGTCGGTCTGCTGGAATACGATCGGGCCGTTGGCGCCGAGCACCGGTGCGCCCGCCGCTGTCACGAGCTGGCCCTGCGAATTGATCTGCAGGCCGCCGTCGCGGGTATAGCGCTCGCCGTTCGGGGTCTGCACGGCCAGGAAAGCGTTGCCGTCGATGGCGACATCCAGCGGATTCTTGGTCTGTTCGAGGGCGCCTCCGGCGAAATCATGCATGGTGGCGCGGTCCTGTACGAAGGACACGCGGCGATCGCGGCCGACGAAATTGTCTTCGCGCGCGCCCGGGCTCAGATACTCCTCGAACATCGTCCGCTCGGCCTTGAAGCCCGAGGTGTTGATATTCGCAATGTTGTTCGCCACGACGTCCATCTGACGCTGGAGCGTCATCTGCCGCGACAGTCCGACGAGAAGCATATTCTCCATCGGTGGTTCTCCCCTAAGTTCCCGCGGTTCGCTCTCCCAAGCTCGCCGTGGATCCCGTAAACCGCACAGCTCTCCCAAGCCGCGGTTCGCAGACTTAGTAGCGAAAGTCGTGCCAAGCCAAAAAGGTGATATTTTTCAAATTGTTGGTAGTTTTTGAGGCGCGAAAACGGGCGGCAGAAAGGTCTTGTTGACCATATTTGCCGGCAGAATTTTCCTAGTTGAGCGTCAAAAGAAAGATTCCGTTAACCATTGCGACCTAGCGTCACGACCACACAGGGCCTTGGGCGCTGGCAGCATTTGTATCGCGTCTTTAAAGCCTGCTTTGCAGCATCGAGCTCATCCCAACCCCGGACGGGCAGGCGATGGCGGATACGGAAACTTCAGAAAACCCCCCGGCCGGGGACGAGGCGGCAGCTCCAAAGAGCAAATTTAGGCTGATCGCAATCGTTGTAGGCGTGCTGGTGCTTTCAGCGGGCGGTGGCGGCTGGTTCTTCCTGAAGGGGCACCCCAAGGAAGAGAAGAAAGAGGCGGCGCCGGCTGCGAAGCCGCTCGCCTTCATCGATGTGCCGGAGATTCTGGTGAACCTTGCCGGTCAGCCCGGCGAGCGCGTGCAATATCTCAAGGCCAAGATCGTGCTCGAGGTCAAGGAAGCGCCGTTGGTGGCGCAGATCACGCCGTCGATGCCGCGCATCACCGACATGTTCCAGGTTTATCTCCGCGAACTCCGCACCACCGATCTGAACGGCTCCGTTGGCATGTTTCGGCTGAAGGAAGAGCTGACGCGGCGCGTCAATGCCGCGATCTCTCCTCATCACGTGAACGCTGTGCTGTTCAAGGAAATCCTCATTCAGTGAGGAATTGGATTTAGGCTGATGTCTACCGAACAGGTCGATCAGGACGCAATTGCCGCCGAATGGGAAGCTTCTCTGGATTCAGAGGATCCCGTTGAGGCGGCGAAAGCGGCTGCCGAAAACGAACTCACCGGCACCATGGCGGAGCAATGGGCCGCCATGGTCGAGGACGGCGGTCGCGATATCGGCGGCGGCAAGAACGGCGGCGAGCGCGTTCTCTCGCAGGAAGAAATCGACAACCTCCTCGGTTTCAGCGTCAACGAGGTCCATCTCGACGAGAATTCCGGCATTCGCGCCATCATCGATTCCTCGATGGTGTCGTATGAGCGTCTGCCGATGCTCGAAATCGTGTTCGACCGCCTGGTGCGGTTGATGACCACGAGCCTGCGCAATTTCACCTCCGACAACGTGGAGGTCTCGCTCGATCGCATCACGTCGGTGCGCTTCGGCGACTATATGAACTCGATTCCGCTGCCTGCCGTGCTGTGCGTGTTCAAGGCAGAGGAGTGGGAAAACTTCGGCCTCGCCACCGTCGATTCCAGCCTGATCTATTCGATGATCGACGTGTTGCTCGGCGGCCGTCGTGGTCAGGCCTCGCTGCGCATCGAGGGCCGTCCCTATACGACCATCGAAACCAATCTGGTGAAGCGCCTGATCGAAGTCGTGCTGGCCGATGCCGAGCAGGCGTTCCGGCCACTGTCGCCCGTGGCCTTCACCATCGACCGGCTTGAGACCAATCCGCGCTTCGCCGCCATCAGCCGTCCGGCCAATGCCGCCATCCTGGTGCGCCTGCATATCGATATGGAAGACCGCGGCGGCAATATCGAATTGCTGCTGCCCTATGCGACGATCGAACCGATCCGCGCCGTGCTCATGCAGATGTTCATGGGCGAAAAATTCGGCCGTGATCCGATCTGGGAAAGCCATCTCGCCACTGAAATTGCTCAGGCCGAGATTGCCGTCGACGCCGTGTTGTATGAGGCGGAGATCCCGTTGAAGCAGCTGATGCTTCTCAAGGTGGGCGATACGCTGCCGCTGGAAATGCGGGCGGATGCCCTTGTTGCCGTACGATGTGGATCTGTGACCTTGACTGAAGGTCGCATGGGCCGCGTCGGAGACCGCGTTGCCATTCGAGTCACGAAACAATTGCGCAAGCCGAACACGACCTTCGCCATGTTTGAGAAGGCCGATGAGCAAACCAAATTGATGGAGGCACAATGAGTCATTCATTAGGAATTGTGATCGAGAGCCTGGTTGCGGTGCTTCTGATGCTGACCATCGCCTATTGCATGTTGCTCAATAAGCGCCTGAAGCGCCTCAAGGCTGACGAACAATCGCTGAAGGCGACGATCGGCGAGCTCATTACCGTGACCGAGATCGCCGAGCGTGCGATCGGCGGCCTCAAGCATACCGTGCGGGACGTCAATGAGAATCTCGGCAGCCAGATTTCGGCGGCAACCGCGCTGGCCGATCAACTGAAAGCCCAGCTCGCCGAGGGCGACGCTGTCGTGCGCCGGCTGTCGAAGATAGCGGTGGCGGCACGGCCGCTCACCGAAACCGACCCAGATGCACCGCGGGTGTCCGCGGCGCGGGCCAATGCCGCGGCAGCGCAGGCGTTCGCCGAGCGCAGGAGGCCTGACGGCATCGCTGCATGAAAGCTTTTCGGGACGTTCGTATTCTTCCTGTCGTGTTGGTGGCAGTTTTCGGGCTGGCGATTCTCAAGATCGCCGGCCTGGTGATCGATGGCGGCTACGTGTTCAACTACGATCCGCAGCCGCAGCCTGCGAAAGGATCGTGGGCGCAGGAGATGTTCAACTTCCCGGGCGGCAAGCCGGCAGACGGCGACATTACCGGCTCGGTGTCAGCCAAGAAGGAAGAGCCGAAGCCCGCGGTGGCAGCGCCTGCAGCGATCGAACCGACCAGCAACCCGCCGATCGAACTGTCTCCTCAGGTCTCGCCCGCCGAACGCGCGATCCTCGAACGGCTGCAAGCGCGCCGTCAGGAGCTGGAAGCGCGTGCACGCGAGATCGACATTCGCGAGAGCCTGCTGAAGGCCGCCGAGAAACGCATCGAAACCCGCGTCGATGAATTGAAGGGCGTCGAAGCCGGTATCAAGACGGCCAACGACCAGAAAAGTGAAGTCGACGCCGCCCGCTTCAAGGGCATCGTCACCATGTATGAAAGCATGAAGCCGAAGGACGCCGCGAAGATCTTCGACCGGTTGGAAATGCCGGTGTTGTTCGAGATCGCCTCGCAGATAGCGCCACGTAAAATGTCCGACATCCTCGGTCTGATGCAGCCGGAGGCCGCTGAACGTCTCACCGTCGAACTGGCGCGCCGCGCCTCGGGCGGCGAACGATCTGCCGCGGCGGTGGAATTGCCCAAGATCGAAGGCAGGCCGATCCAGCAGGGCCGGAATTAAAGAAATTAATTAACAAATCCTTAGAGCGCGGAATCTAGATTCGACACAGGGCGGACGACCGTCCTTCGAGCATCGGGCTGAGAGACACTTCTGAATGGCACGGACGGCTGCCGTTGCATGTTGGACGCAAGCTCGCGCATGGACGCGGGCCGTTCGGCGTTGTGCGGTCGTCGCGGGCATTGTCTGGCTTACGCTGTCGTTCCCGGATGCCGCATCTGCGCAAGCTGTCAGGGGCACTGCCAGCATGGGTACGTCGGGCGGCTATGCCCGCATCGTGCTGAAGCTCGCCGAGGACGTGGAGTCCGAGGTGACGCAGGCCGGCACCATTCTCGTCGTCCGCTTCAAGCGGCCGGTCGATATTCCCGTGGAGATTCTCGGCGACGCCGCGCCCGACTATATCGGCTCCGCACGCCGCGATCCCGATGGCACGGCAATCCGTCTCGCACTATCACGCAGGGTGACCGTCAATTCGATGACGGCGGGCGAGCGCATCTTCATCGATCTGTTGCCCGATACCTGGAAGGGCATGCCGCCCGGTTTGCCGCAGGATGTGGTCAAGGAATTGTCGGAGCGTGCGCGCGCGGCAGAGCGCGCCTTGCGCCAGCAACGCGCTGCCGCGGAAAGTCAGAAGAAGCCGCCAATCCGGGTGCGGGCATCCGTGCAGCCGACCTTCGTGCGCTTCGTGTTCGAGACCGGCGGCGTCGGTGTGTCGTCAGTGTTGAACGAGAAGACGCTGACGTTGACCTTCAACGCCGGTCTGGTGTTCGATCTCGCCGATGCCAAACTGTCCGCTCCCGCCAATGTTGCGTCGATCGGTCAGGCGATGGACGGTAACCGCACCGCGGTCGAGATCGGCTTGATCGGCGACGTCGATGTGAAGTCGTTCCGCGAGGACAAGAGCTACGTCGTCGATATCGGCTTTCAGCAGAACGAAAAGCCGTCGCCGCTGGCCAAGCTGCCGGTGGCCGTTCCCGCGGACGAGAAGCCGCCGGTCGCGGCGAAGCCTCCCGAGGTCGAGAAACCCGCCAGCATTCCGGCACAGCGCTCTGGCGAGATCGTGCCTCCCACCTCCGAGATGATCGCGAAAGAGATCGTTCCGGAGAAGAAAGTCGAGGTTGCGGCGGCCGCGCCGGCAGCGCCCGTCGCAACAGCGAAGCCGGAAGAGCCAAAGCCCGAGGCGGTCAAGGTCGCTGAATCACCCAGGCCTGCGCCGGCAGCTGAGCCTGTTGTCGTAGTTCCTGCGAAAGAAACACTGCCGCCTGCGCCTGCCGTTGCGGCGGTCCCTGTTGCTGCACCCGTTGCTGCTGCATCGGCCGAACCGGCGGGCATGCCGGTCGAGGTCAAGCGCAGCAGTGAGGGCGTGCGCATGGCCTTTGCCTTTGCATCGCCGACGCCGGTCGCCCTGTTCCGCCGCGGCGACATCCTGTGGCTGGTGGCAGATTCGACGCGGCCCATCGATACCGCGCCGATCCGCCGCGATAGCGGATCGATCATTGCCGATGTGAGCACGATCCCGCTGGAGAAGGGACAGGCGATCCGCATCCGCCTCAATCGCCCACAATTGGCCTCGCTCACGACCGACGACCCCGCCGGCGCGGGACAGGCCTGGTCGCTGATGCTGGCCGATACACGTCAGACGCCGTCGCAGCCGCTTTCTGCTGTGCGAAACATCGCCGATCCTTCGCGCGCCAGCGTGCAGGTGCCGCTGGCCAAGCCCGGCATCAAGCATCGTTTGATCGATCCGGATGCTGGCGATACGCTCAACATCATCACCGCGTTGCCGCCATCGCGCGGGTTCATCCGCCGGCAGGACTTCGTCGAATTCTCGTTGCTGGAATCGATCCACGGCGTTGTGGTTCAGGTGAACTCCGACGACGTGTCCGTTGAGGCCAATATCGACAAGGTGATCCTTACAAAGCCCGGTGGCCTGACGCTGTCCGCCGCCGACGCAGCACCGCAACGTGCCTCGACGGTCGCTCGGCCGATCTTCGATGTCGGCCAGTGGCGCAAGGATCAGGAAGGCCCATTCAACGCACGCTTCGACGAGTTGATCAACGCGATGACATCAGCCGAGGCCAGTTCGCTGCTGCAGGCGCGGATGGATCTGGCCAAGTTCTACATGGCGCGCGGTATGTATCACGAGGCCAAGGGCGTCGCCGATCTCGCTATCTCGGACACCAAGGTCGGCGAGGAAAGCCCGGTTGCGCTGATCGTTCATGCGGTCGCGAGTGCGATGATGGGGCGTCCCGAACAGACGTTGAAGGATATCGCCAATCCGGTGCTCGGGCCGGGTTACGATAGTGAATTGTGGAAGGCGCTCGCTTACGCCAAACAGGAAAAATGGGTCGAGGCGCGCGAGCGTTTCAAGAATGCCGAGTTCATGCTCGCCGCGCTGCCGGCCGATCTGCAACGTGCGGCCTTGATGCTGGCGCTGCGCGCCTCGCTTGAAGTGAAGGACTATGCCGGCGCGTCGTCGCGCGGCAGCGAATTGGAAGTGGTGGGGGTCACGCCGGATATCAAGCCGGCGGCCATGCTGCTCAGCGGCTGGCTCGACGAGGCGCTCGGCCGGGAGAAGGATGCGCTGTCGAAGTATCAGGACGTCACCGGTTCGGTGGATCGTCAATCTGCAGCGGAAGCCAAGCTGCGTGAAGTCGTTTTGCGCCAGAAGCGCAACGAGATCAGCGGCGAGGATGCGCTGCATGATCTCGAAGTGCTGGCAGTGACCTGGCGTGGCGATGGAACTGAAGTGCAGGTGCTGCAGATCCTGTCGCGCATGTATGCCGAACTCGGCCGCTACAATGACTCGCTGCTGGCCGCCCGCACGGCCACCGAACGCCAGGCCCACAGCGAAGCTGCGCGCCAGGTGCAGGACGAGGCGCAGGCGCTGTTCTCGCAGATCTATCTGTCGCCAAAGGGCGACAGCCTGCCGCCCGTCGATGCGCTGGCGATGTTCTACGAGTTTCGCGAGCTGACCCCGATCGGCCGCCGCGGTGACGAGATGATCCGTCGTCTTGCGGATCGTCTCGTGGCCGTCGATCTGCTCGATCAGGCGGCTGAACTTCTGCAATACCAGGTCGATCATCGTCTCGAAGGGGCAGCGCGCTCGCAGGTCGCTGCGCGTTTGTCGATGGTCTATCTGATGGCCCGCAAGCCTGATCGCGCCATCGCTGCGCTGCGTACTACACGGATCGCCGATCTCAATGGCGAACTGCGCCAGCAGCGGCTGCTCCTCGAAGCGCGTGCACAAAGCGATATCGGCCGTCGCGAGCTGGCGCTGGACATCATCTCTCATGTGAGCGGGCGCGAAGCGATCCGGCTCCGCTCGGATATCTACTGGTCGTCGCGGCGTTGGCGCGAAGCCTCCGAACAGATCGAACTCTATTACGGCGACCGCTGGCGGGATTTCTCGCCGCTGACGCCAAGCGAAAAGAGCGACGTCATCCGTGCTGTCGTGGGTTATGCGCTGGCGGAAGACGCCCTCGGTCTCGCGCGCTTCCGCGAAAAATATGCGCCGCTGATGAATGTCGGTGCCGACAAGATTGCCTTCGATACCGCGAGCAAGCCGACTTCGACCAACTCATCGGAATTCGCGGCCATCGCCAAGATGGCCGCATCCGTCGATACGCTCGACGGCTTCCTGCGCGAGATGAAGACGCGCTTCCCGGAAAGCAGCGCCAAGGCGATCCTGCCCGGTGCCAGCGCCGATCCGATGCCGACCGGCTCGCTGAAGCCGCAGCCGGTGGTCAATGTCCGCAAGATCGAGATGACGCGGTAGGCGAGAACTTCGCTACTGCCCGTAACTCTGCACCAGACTGCCGGCGACCAGCGACCAGCCATCCACCAGCACGAAGAAGATCAGCTTGAATGGCAGTGACACCACCGCCGGTGGCAGCATCATCATGCCCATCGCCATCAAGACCGAGGCGACAACGAGGTCGATGATCAGGAATGGCAGGAACAGCAGGAATCCGATCTCGAAAGCGCGCTTCAACTCCGAGATCATGAAGGCCGGGACGAGGATCCGCAGCGACATGTCCTCGGGTGTCGCGGGGACCGGTTCGCCCGACAGATCCATGAACAGTTTGAGGTCCTTCTCGCGCACGTTCTTCTGCATGAAGCCGCGGAGCGGAATGGATGCGCGCACCAGGGCCTGTTCGACGGTGATGTCGTTGGAGATCAGCGGTTTGATACCGTCGTCATAGGAACGTTGCAGCACCGGCCCCATCACGAAAGCCGTGAGGAACATCGCCAGCGCGATGATCACCGAGTTCGGCGGAGCGGTCGCTGTACCCAAAGCGGTTCGCAGCAACGACAGCACGACCACGATGCGTGTGAACGACGTCATCATGATCAGGATCGACGGTGCGATCGACAGCACCGTCAACAACGCGATCATCTGCACGGCACGCTCGGTGACGCCGCCGCCACCGCCGCCGAGATTGATGCTGATGTCCTGCGCCATCGCGGGACCCGTGAGGGTCCCGGCGGCGATCAGAACTGAAAGGAAAAATACTCTACGCGGGAGGTTCGTCGAACTCACGAACTGGACTTCGGCCGTCCCAGCAGGGAGGCCATCTCGTCTTCGAGATTCTCAAAACCCGATTTGACCGGCGGGGCAACTGGCGGCGCCTCAGCACGGGGAGGGCTCGCGATCGAAACGTCCGGCGACCGCGAGGCTGGACGGATCGAGGGTGCCTCAGGCGCCACTGACGGAGCGCCGATACGAGGCTCCGGAGCCTCCGGACGGGCCTCGCCCGACGGGCGGCGCAAGGCTGCTTCGAGGCGCTGCGCCATGTCCGCGAGGTTCTGATCGGCCGACGACACGGCGGCTGCCGGAGCGGGCGCGGGTGGTGCGACGACGGGGGCGGATGCCGGGGCGGCGACAACCGGAGCAGGCGGTGTCGGTGTGGCAACAGCACGGTCCGGTGTGCGGGGTTGCGGCATGGTGCGGATCGGCGGATCGGCACGCATCGGGCGTGGCATCATTGGCTCGCTACGCGGCGTCTCGCTACGCGGGATCTCGGCACGTGGCATTTCACTTCGCGGAACGGGCCGCTGCGGAAAAAGGTCGCTGCGTGGCGCGGGTTCGGGGCGCGGTGCGGGTTCCGGCGTGAGGCTGGCGACCGGATCGGGACGACGCTCCGGCAAAGGCGCAACGGGACGGCGCGGCTCTTCGATAAAGGAGGGGCGCGCAGGACGCGGCGCCGGCTCCGGCACATGCGGTTCGGAATCAAAGCCGGAGTCGTTACTCTCCGCCCAGCTCGGGGCGTCAGGCAGGGACGGGGCACGGCTTGCCACATCGGCGGCGAGGCCACCGCGCTGCGGCGCCTGCTCGCGGCCGGGCATGGCGCGGACGATATTGGGCTCGACGACGATGTCCGACGGGCCACCGATCATGAGCAGGTGTTCGACATTGTCGCGGCGGACAAGCACCAGGCGGCGGCGGCCGTCCACGGCGGCGGCGTCGATCACCGCGAGCCGCGGCAAGCGCCCGCGGCTGGCGTTGTTGCCCAGCCGGTTGCCGCCGAATCGGCGCACCAGCCAGGCGGTAAGCCCGATCAGCGCCAGTACGACGACGAAGGCCAAGATAAATTGCACCGATGATTGCATCATAAAGTCCCCAGCCAGACAGGGTGGCTGCAACGTCCACGTCCAGAGCTGCAGGTGTAATAACCCTGCACGCGCCGCACGCAGCGTGAATCACGCCCCATCTGTTAACGCCCCACGGCAGAACCTGCCGTTGGTTAATAATAAACTATGAATCGCTGCAGCCAAAACGACTTCTGCCGCCCCGTCGCTTGGCTGATGGGGATGGTTAATCGGCCAATTCGGGCGAAAAAGCGTTGGCATTTGCGAAAAACGCCGATTTTGCAGCATTCATTTACGATTCGGTAACAGGTGCCACCGGAAATTAACTTCGTATTAACCATGCAGGCGGCAAATTCTGCCTAGCTCAGGACGCTCCGTCCGGGCGGGCGGAGAAGGCCGATGGCGATCAGCGACATGCCGATGTTGTCGGCGCTGCGCACCAAGATGCAGTGGCATCAGGAACGCCAGCGCGTGCTGGCCGAAAACATCTCCAATTCGGATACTCCGAATTTCCGCCCCCGCGATCTCGTGGAACCGAAATTCGACAAGGCCGGGAACACGTCCGTCACTGCCGGCGGCATGGGCACGCTGCCGATGATGCGGGCGTCCGGCACCAATATCCTGCCGACCGGGGGCTCGGCCTCCTTCAACCAGAGCGGCCGGGTCGGCTACGAGACCCGCCCCGCCGGCAACGCCGTGAATCTGGAAGACGAGATGCTCAAGGTCTCGGCCAACCAGATGGACTATGCCGCTGCGACCTCGCTCTACACCCGCAGCCTCGGTCTGTTGAAGACCGCTATCGGCAAGCGCTGACGCCGCGGCGCGCATTTAAAGGGAGCTCATCATGGCAGACGATATCAGCGACTTCTCGCGCTCCATGGGCATCGCGACCTCCGGTCTGCGCGCCCAGGCCGGCCGCATGCGGGTGATTTCGGAAAACATCGCCAATGCGCAGTCTACAGCGCAGACTTCGGGCGGCGATCCCTATCGCCGCAAGGTGCCGACTTTCAAATCCGAACTCGACCGCTCACTGGATGCCCGCATCGTCGGCCTCGGCCGCATCAGGCCGGACCAATCTGCGTTTCCCACGCGCTACGAGCCCGGCAATCCCGCGGCAGATGCTGCCGGCAACGTCAAATACCCCAACGTGAACTCGCTGGTGGAAATGACGGACATGAAGGAAGCCCAGCGCTCCTACGAAGCCAATCTCAACATCATCAGCGCCACGCGTCGGATGATCCAACGCACGCTCGACATCCTCAAGGCCTGAACAGGACAGCTGAACCATGGCAACTCCCTCTGTCGCCGCCAATGCTTACTCGGCTCTCTCGCGCATCATGGACGCCGGCGGTGGCGTCGGTGGCGGTCTCAACAAGGCGGCGGATGCTGGTGGCGGTCAGTCGTTCGGCGCGGTCCTGAAGGACGCGCTCGGCAGCGTGCTCGATTCCGGCCGCAAGTCGGATGCGCAGACCATCGCAATGGCCAATGGCAAGGCCAATGTGATGGACGTGGTCACGGCCGTTGCGGAAACCGACGTCGCGGTGTCGACGCTGGTCTCGGTGCGCGATCGTGTCATCCAGTCCTACGAAGACATCATGAAGATGCCGATCTGATCCTCCTCACCACGAACGCCGCGTAACACAAGGACTACAGCAATGACCGGCCCCGAAACTCTCGACGTTGCCCGCGATGCGATCTGGACGATTGTGATCGTGTCCGGTCCGCTGATGGTCGTGGGCCTCCTGGTCGGTGTCGTGGTATCGCTGGTGCAGGCGCTGACCCAGATCCAGGAACAGTCGCTGGTCTTCGTGCCGAAGATTCTCGCCGTCTTTGCCACCATGATGCTCGCGTTACCGTTCATGGGGGACGCGTTGTCGAGCTATATGCTTCGGATATCGTCGCGAATCATCGGGGGGTGATGCACAATCCCGTATGCGCATCGATGTCTCGCTTCTGCCCGCTCTCGCCGCTGCCTTCATGTTGGCCTTCGCCCGCATCGGCACGATGGTGATGTTGATGCCGGGGTTCGGCGAGAGCAACATTCCCGCGCGGGCCAAGCTCTCGATCGCGTTGGGATTGACCCTCATCATGCTGCCGGCGCATCGCGGTGCCTACAACGTCGATATGGGATCGATCGTGCCGATGCTGGTGCTGATGGTGCATGAGATCATCATCGGCGTCGTGCTCGGCGCCACCGCGCGCGTCACGCTGTCGGCGTTGCAGGTCGCCGGATCGATCATCGCGCAGCAACTCGGTCTCGGCTTCGTCACCTCCGTGGATCCGACCCAGGGTCAGCAGGGCGTGCTGATCGGCAATTTTCTCACGATGCTCGGCATTACGCTGCTGTTTGCCACTGACACGCATCACCTCGTGATCGCCGCCATCAATGACAGCTACAAGATCTTTGCGCCGGGCGAATTCATGTCGTCGGGCGATGTGGCCAAGCTCGCGACCAATGCATTCGCGGCGGCGTTCAAGATCGGCATGCAGCTTGCTGCGCCTTTCCTGGTGTTCGGCCTCGTCTTCAATATGGGGCTTGGCGTGCTGGCACGGCTGATGCCGCAGATGCAGGTCTACTTCGTCGGTGTGCCGCTTTCGATCATGATCGGCTTCCTGATCTTCGCCGTGGTCCTCACCACCATGATGGGCACCTATCTCGAATACGTCACCGGCGTCATGCAGCAGATGATGTCGCGGATATAGGGGCGCGCGGATGGCCGACGACGACTCAGAAAAGACACATGACCCCACGCAAAAAAAGCTCGACGACGCACACGAACGCGGCGACGTAGCCAAAAGCCAGGAGGTCAACACCTGGTTCCTGCTGGCTGGCGCCACGCTGGTATTGTCGACCTTCAACGGCTCGGTCGGCGGCGGGCTGCAAACGCCGCTTAAAAACCTTCTACAAAATTCCTGGATGATACGGACCGACGGGCCCGGACTATTGCTGCTGGCCAAGAGTCTCTGCGTGTCCGTCCTGTCCACCATGGGCATGCCGATCCTGTTTCTTGTGCTCGCGGCGCTCGCCGGCAACCTGATCCAGCACCGGCTGGTATTCTCCACCGAAGGGCTGGTGCCGAAGTTCAGCAAGCTGTCGCCGATGGAAGGCGCCAAGCGCGTCTTCGGCAAGCAGGCGCTGGCCAATTTCCTGAAGGGCCTGTTCAAGCTCGTCCTGCTCGGCGCCGTGATGTGCGCGGTGCTGTGGCCGGAGCGGTTTCGTCTCGATGCGCTGGTTCATATCGATCCGTCGGCGATCCTCGGCATCACGACATCGCTGACACTGCAGCTGATGGCCTCGGTGGTGGCGATGCTCGCTTTCGTCGCCATTGCCGACTTCTTCTTCCAGTACCGCACCTGGTACGAGAAGCTGAAGATGTCGCTGCAGGAAGTGAAGGAAGAATACAAGCAGTCCGAGGGCGACCCCCACATCAAGGGCAAGATCAAGCAGCTGCGTCAGCAGAACATGAAGAAGCGCATGATGGCAGCGGTGCCGAAGGCCTCGGTGATCATCACCAACCCGACGCACTACGCCGTGGCGCTGTCCTACGAGCGCGGCATGACCGCGCCGATCTGTGTCGCCAAAGGCGTCGACAACATCGCGCTGAAGATCAGGGAAGTCGCCGGCAAGCACGATATTCCGATCGTCGAAAACGTGCCGCTGGCGCGCGCGCTTTACGCCACCGTCGAGATCGATGAGGAAATTCCGGGCGAACACTACCATGCGGTGGCCGAAGTCATCGGCTACGTCATGGGCCTGAAGCGTGGTCTGTCTGGACGCCCGTCATGATTCGGGAAAGCGCCTGGCAAAGGGCCGGGCAGGGGGCCGGGAACGTGTTGCGAATCGGCGGATTGGAAGCGAATAGGCCGACGCAACGCTTGCGCAAGGCCAGCCGATTGATGCACTCAGGAGGCGCGCAAACCCGCGCTGCCGCAACTGCCAACAGGCGACGAACCGTCCGATGACCGCCGAGACCGACCACGATCGCCCATCGATGACGGCGCAGAATCCGGTGCTGCACGAGCCGGCCCGGCGCAGCGGCAGCATCGTGCTGGTGCTGCTGATTGCCGCAGCGATCATCGCCTGCGCGGTGGCCTTCATGACTCTTGGCCGCGCCCAGGCGCAGCCTTATATCCTCGGCCTGCTGGCGCTGCTGGCGATGGTCGGCCTGTTCGTGTTGTTCGCCTTTGCTGCCGGTATCATCCGCTTTGCCGATCGCACCTCCGACGATCCGATCATGCGTGCAGTGGCGGATCACGCCTTCGACGGTATCGCCGTCACCGATGCGCGGGGCCATGTGGTCTATGCCAATGCGGCCTATCTCACATTGACCGGCGCGGCCTCCGCGCAGGACGCGCGTCCGGTCGAGCGGGTCTTCATCGGTAATCCCGATGTCTCTGAAGCCGTGTTCCGGCTGCTCAAGGCTGCCCGCGAGGGCAAGCGCCAGCAGGAGGAGGTCCGTGTTGCGGCTCCTGATGGCAGCCACGGCCGCTGGCTACGCATGCGCGTGCGTCCACTGGGTGAAGGCAAGCGCGAAGCCAAATCCACGGTGTGGTCGGTGGCCGATATTTCCCGCGATCGGCAACGTCAGGAAGACGTATTCCAGGAATTGCAGCACGCCATCGAATATCTCGATCACGCGCCCTGCGGTTTCTTTTCGGTCAATCCAAAGGGCGAGCTGGTTTACGTCAACGCCACATTGGCGAACTGGCTCGATCACGATCTCGCCGAGATCGGCTCCGGCGGCCTGAAGCTCACGGACATCGTTTCCGGAGACGGCGCGTCGTTGCTGACGTCCATCGTGCCGATGCCTGGCGAGGTCAAAACCGAAGTCTTCGATATCGACCTGCGGATGCGCAACGGCAAGACCATGCCGGTGCGGCTCTATCACAAGCTCGCTTTCGGCGCCGATGGCGTGCCCGGTGCGTCGCGCACCCTTGTGATCAGCCGCGCCCGCGACGAGCGCTCCGATCCGCAGCGCGCCGCCGAAGTGCGCTTCATGCGCTTCTTCGACCACACGCCGATGGCGATTGCGACGGTGGACCGCGATGGCCGCGTGGTGCGCGGCAATGCCCGCTTCGCCAAGCTGGCGCAGAGCTTGAATACGTCCGGCGCCGTCAACAAGTCGATCCTCGCCGCCGTCAGCGATCGCGACCGTAACCAGCTGGTCTCCGCCATCGGCCATGCCGCCCAGGGGCAGGGCGATATCCCGCCGGTGGAAGCGCTGCTGGAAGGCGCCAAGGAACGCTGGGGGCAGTTCTTCGTCACCGCCGTGGAAGAGAACGAGCGCGAGACCGAAGCTGCCATCGTCTACATGCTGGAGACCACCGAGCGCCGCACGCTCGAGAACCAGGTCAACCAGGCGCAGAAGATGGATACCATCGGCCAATTGGCTGGCGGCATCGCGCATGACTTCAACAACGTGCTCTCCGCCATCATGATGGCCAATGACTTCCTGCTGAACGCGCACAAGCCGACCGACCCGTCGTTCCAGGACATCATGCAGATCAAGCAGAACGCGACGCGCGCGGCGACGCTGGTGCGCCAGTTGCTCGCGTTCTCGCGTCGGCAGACGCTGCGCCCGACTGTGCTCAATCTCGGCGATGCGCTCTCGGATATCGATCTGCTGTTGAAGCGCCTGATCGGTGAGAAGGTCAAACTCGAAGTGGTGCATGGCCGCGATCTGTGGCCTGTGAAGGTCGACATCTCGCAATTCGAGCAGGTGATCGTGAATCTCGCAGTCAATGCGCGCGACGCGATGCCGGATGGCGGCGCGCTGACCGTGCGCACCGTCAATGTCTCGGCCGAGGAAGCCGGGCGGCTGTCCTACAAGGGCATGCCGCCATCGGACTATGTGCGTATCGATGTCAGCGATACCGGCACCGGCATTCCCGCCGATATCGTCGAGAAGATCTTTGAGCCTTTCTTCTCCACCAAGGACGTCGGCAAGGGCACCGGCCTTGGCCTCTCCACGGTCTATGGCATCGTCAAGCAGACCGGCGGTTTCGTCTATGTCGATTCCGAGCCGGGCAAAGGCACCACGTTCCGGATCTTCCTGCCGCGCCATCATCAGGAAAAGGAAGTTGCTCCCGATCCGGCGATCGCAGCCGCCGTTGCTGCCAAGGAAGCCGCTGCCGACGCCAAGCCGCGTGCGGATCTGACCGGGCAGGGCACCATCCTGCTGGTCGAGGACGAGGAAGGCCTGCGCGCGCTGAACGCCCGTGGTCTGCGCTCGCGCGGTTACACGGTGGTGGAAGCCGGCAACGGCGTCGAGGCGATGGAACTGTTCGACGAGCAGAATGGCGCCATCGATCTCGTGGTCTCCGACGTGGTCATGCCGGAGATGGACGGGCCGACGCTGCTCAAGGAGATGCGCGCACGCAATGCGGATATCCGCATCATCTTCGTGTCAGGCTATGCCGAGGAAGCTTTCGAAAAGAGCCTGCCGGAAAACCAGCAATTCGCCTTCCTAGCCAAGCCGTTCGCCCTGAGCGCGCTGATCGCCAAGGTCAAAGAGACCATGGCGCCGAACTAAGGCGCCATCTTCACAAAACAGTCTCGCTTTCAAACGCGCGTTGAACTTCGCAATGCAGCATAAGTATTTGAAAGCAAGGTGACTCCTGCGCCAAAGGTTCAATGACGAGCCGCGACCGAGGGCCGCAGCGTTTACCATCTAACGGTGCTTCCATTTTAGGCTGGGGTAGCCATGTTAGGGGTGTTTTCCCCCTGCCGGGGATTGAGGGAATGACCATGACTTTCACGTTCAGCATGCGCGGCGTCGTCAAGACGATGGCCGTTGTTCTTTCGCTGGCGATGCCGCTCACGATTGCAATCTCCTCTGCCGACGCCCGCGTTGGCGGCGGCGGCAGCTCGGGCTCGCGCGGCAATCGCACGTTCTCGGCTCCGCCGAGCACGTCGACGGCGCCTAACGCGGCTCAGCCGTTCAACCGCACGATGCAACAGCCGGGTTCGCCTGGCATGAACGGCGCGACCACGGGCGCAGCCAGCAAGGGCGGTTTCTTCAACCGTCCGGGCATGGGCATGCTCGGCGGCCTCGCAGCCGGCTTCCTCGGCGCAGGCCTGCTCGGCATGCTGTTCGGCGGCGGTCTGTTCAGCGGCCTTGGCGGTATCTCGTCGATCATCGGCCTGCTGCTGCAGGTCGGCCTGATCATCATCGTCGTCCGCCTCGCAATGTCCTGGTGGCAGCGTCGCAACCAGACAGCGTCGGCCTATGCCGGTCCGGCCAGCTCGGCCTATACGGGTCCGGGTAATGCTCCCGACCAGAACCAGGCGCACATGAACCAGGCGCAGCAGGGTTACGGCGCGCAGCCGACCCCGCGCAGTGGTCTCGGTGGCTTCGGTTTCGGCGGCGGCTCGAACGACAAGCCGCTCGACATCGTGCCGCAGGACTACGAGACCTTCGAGCGTCTGCTTGGCGAAATCCAGGCCGCCTGGTCGAACGAAGATGTGGAGAAGCTCGGCAAGCTGTCGACGCCGGAAATGGTGTCGTACTTCGCCAAGGATCTCGCCGAGAACAAGGCGCGCAACGACATCAACAAGGTGACGGATGTGAAGCTGCTGCAGGGCGACCTCGCGGAAGCCTGGCGTGAAGGCGACACCGACTATGCGAGCGTCGCGATGCGCTTCTCGCTGGTCGACAAGACGCTGGAGCGTGGCACCAATCGTCTGGTGGCCGGCAGCGAAACGCCGATCGAAGCGACCGAGATCTGGACCTTTGTGCGCCCGCGCGGCGCCGATTGGGAACTGTCGGCAATCCAGCAGGCGTAAGCCTTGCGTCACAGAAATCAGACAAGCGCCGCGGATCATTCCGCGGCGCTTTTTGTTGCCCCGTGCGTGTGCATTGCCAGGCGATGATCTCAGTAAGAGAGCGGGAATAATCCGCCGGATGACGTGTTGGTCAGTTGCGTTCCACCGCGACTGGCGTTGCGTGGCTACAAAAACAAATTGGAGGAATCGATGCCCACTATTCTCTTGACCATGACCCGTCTCGGTATCTGTGCCGGTGCTGTCGCCGTCTCGCTTGCAGCAACGTCGCCATCATTCGCGCAGGGCGCGGATATCAGCTTCTTCGTCACCAGCAATGGCATCGGCAATGGCGGCAATCTCGGTGGCCTCGCCGGCGCCGACAATCACTGCCAGACGCTGGCGCAGGCTGCGGGTGCGGGCGCCAAGACCTGGCACGCTTATCTCTCGACGCAGGCCGCCGACGACAAGTCCGCCATCAATGCGAAGGACCGCATCGGCAACGGCCCATGGAAGAATGCCAAGGGCGTCGTCGTCGCCAAGGATGTCGCCGACCTGCACAGCGCAAGCAACAACCTCTCCAAGCAGACCTCGCTCAGCGAGAAGGGCGAGGTCATCAATGGCCGTGGCGATACGCCCAATCGCCATGACGTGCTGACCGGCTCGCAGGCCGACGGCACAGCCTTCGCCGCCGGTGAGGATCGCACCTGCAAGAACTGGACGAGCAGCACGCAAGGCGCCGCCATGGTCGGTCATATCGACCGTACGGGGTTGAATGAAGAGCCGCCGGCGAAATCGTGGAACACCTCGCACCCGTCGCGCGGTCCTGATGGTGGCTGCTCGCAGAACGACCTGAAGAGCACTGGCGGCGACGGGCTGCTGTACTGCTTCGCGACGAATTGAGTTCCATTGCGGTAGACGAGCGGCAATGCATTCGCCATGGACGGGCTGTCCCGGCCATGGCGAGGGCTGCGGCGATAGCTGGACACGATACCTGTGCTTCACAGAGGGGATCTCGCCAGACGAGCGCGGCGAACGAATTCTGCGGTGAGCCGTTACCTTGACTGCCCCTGACGCGACATTTGGTGAGGTTCCGCATGGGATATGAGCTGTATTACTGGCCGACGATCCAGGGCCGCGGCGAGTTCGTGCGCCTTGCACTGGAGGATGCCGGTGCGGATTACCGTGACATGGCGCGCGGCAAGGGCGGCATGGCCGCGATGACCAGGATGCTCGAGATCAAGAAAGGCATTCCGCCCTTTGCGCCGCCATTCCTCAAGGCCGGCAATATGGTGATCGGCCAGACCGCCAACATCCTGTTCTATCTCGGCGTGCGTCATGGCTTGGCGCCGAAGTCCGAAGCGGCGCGCCTGCAGCTGCATGAGCTGCAACTGACCATCACCGATTTCGTCGCCGAGGTGCATGACACCCATCACCCGATCGGTGTGTCGCTCTATTACGAGGATCAGAAAGGCCCCGCCAAAAAGCGCAGCGCCGAATTCCTGAAAGAGCGCGTACCGAAATATCTCGGCTATTTCGAGCGGATATTGAAGGCCAGCGACGGCGCCTATGTCACGGGCCGCAAGGCGACCTATGTCGATCTGTCACTGTTCCAGATCGTTGAAGGACTGCGTTACGCATTTCCGAAACGCATGAAAAAATTCGAGCGGGAGATCCCACGCCTGATCGATTTGCATAACCGCGTGGCGGTTCGCCCGAACATCAAGGCCTATCTCGACAGCGACCGCCGCATTGCCTTCAACAAGGACGGCATCTTCCGGCACTACAAGGCACTGGATAAATAGTGCCGCGCAGCTCGCGCGGCGGGGTTACCAGAGCCCCGGACACAGACGATAGCGGACGCGCGTCGTATAGTCGGTGTAGCCGGGGAGACCGTCCCGCAAGATACGCTCTTCGGCCGTCGTGCGCCATGCGAGCAGTACGGTCATGATCAGCGTCAGCGCAGCACTCCACCAGGAGCCAAGCCAGAGCGATGTGCCGAGAAAAAACAGGATGGCGCCGCTATACATGGGATGACGCACAAAATGATAGGGACCGGTATCGACGACGTGCTGGCCGCGGTCGCGTTGAAGCTTGATGACCGGTGCGGCGAAACTGTTTTCGCGCAGTACCCGGAACGAGATGGCGATTCCCGTGAATGCGAGTGCCGCGCCCGCGATCTGGAGGCCAGCCGTCATCTGCGAAAGGCCGAAGCGCTGATCCAGTCCTGCAACGATCAGCCAAGCCAGTGCCACGGCAAAGAATGCCACCATGAAGACACGGTCTGCTGAGGGTTGTCCCGGCTGTATTACCGGCCTCATGCGTTCTTCAAACAGTGCGGGATCGCTCTGGATCAGCCACAGGCCGCCACCAAGGCCGAGCAGGATCATGAAGACCAGAAATGACCACGCCGCCGGCCATTGCCAGGTCCCGGCGGTAGCGAACAAAACCACGCCGATCACGCTGAACCAGACCAGCGTCCGTATCACGAGGCGAACGATCATGCCGAACCCCTAGGCCAGGCATCCGATACCAGCTTCGCGGCAGCGGTATGGCAGGCAGAGCGTCAGGCCGATCGGTGGCTGATCTGTCCCGCGATGTCGATTCAGGCGAGCTGATCGATCCGGGTGCCCTGGCCGGGCGGCAGTGCTGCGCGCGGCGGGGGCGGCGCGGTGCGGCTATCGTTGTCGTCGTTCTTCTTCGGCTCCGGCGGCTTCGCCTCGATCGGCGTCACCTGTGTGACCGGCGGCGCGCTGCTTACGCTTGAAACGCTCATCTCAAATTCCCTGTGTCCAACACTTGCAGTCGGACCATGGGCGCGTGCCAACAAGGAGTGGTGAATCAGGCGCTGCAATTTGCAGCAATCAGGCTGGACCGCCGGCTGTGGTGAATGTCGTATGTGCGACTTCGCTACAATTGGAACGAAGCGCTCATTCGTCCTTGCCGCGCGAGATCGTGATATTCGCGGAGGTCTTGCTGCGGGTGCACCGCAGATCGAGCCGGCGATAGCGCAGCTTCACGTCATCGCCGCGGAAGATCCCCATGCGGCCGAGACATCGCGTGGTGCCCTTTACCGTATCCGGCTTGGGGATCGTGAAGATGACGGCTGCCGCGCTGGCGACGAGATCAGTGAAAGCCGGCGCCGGCTTGCGGGTCGCGGACGCCGCATAGAGCTCGTTGCTGAAATTACGGCTGGCGCAGCCAAGCCGCAGCTGCTTGGCCGCTGGATGCGACAGGTAGATCACATTGGCCGCGGTGCGCCCGACGCTGAGCCCGTCGATCTGACTCTTGAGCTGACGCGCGAGATCGTCGCAGCGGTCGGCGCGGGCAGGTGAAGCGACAAGGGTTACGGTGGCGAGAAGGGCCACAGCCGAAAAAATACCGCGCAGACGGTCGAAAGACATTCCAGAATTCTCCTCAATCCCCGGCCGTACTGAAACGCGGGACGCCATTTTATGCAAGGCGCGGCGGGCGCCGTTGATCTTGGCGGGAGGAGGGCATCCGTCCCCGGGATTGCGGGCCTGTCCCCCTGTTTTGAACCCTTCAAAACAGTCCGGAAACCGCCTACAAGGGCCTCAAATTCCCTCCCTTTTTGAGGCCCCACCTATGAACGCCCCCACCGCTTTCCCCGATCCGAAGCCCGTACCGCCCTACAAGCACACCCCGCTGTTTCCGCTGGGCGCGGACACCACGCCCTACAAGAAGGTCACCACCGAGGGCGTGCGAGTCGAGAAGGTGCTTGGCAGGGACATGCTCGTAGTGTCGCGTGACGCGCTGAAGGCGCTCTCTGAGGCCGCGTTCGGCGACATCAACCACTATCTGCGCCCCGGCCATCTGCAGCAGCTGCGCAATATCCTGGATGACAGCGAAGCCAGCCCGAACGACAAGTTCGTCGCCTTCGACTTCCTCAAGAACGCGAACATCGCCGCCGGCGGCGTGCTGCCGATGTGCCAGGACACCGGCACCGCGATCATCATGGGCAAGAAGGGCTGCAACGTCATCACCGATGGCGACGATGAGGCTGCACTTAGCGAAGGCGCGCGCGACGCCTATCTGCGCCGCAACCTGCGCTATTCGCAGGTCGCTCCGCTGACCATGTATGAAGAGAAGAACACCGCCAACAACATGCCGGCTCAGTGCGAGATCTATGCCGAGGGCGATGACGCCTACAAGTTCATGTTCATGGCCAAGGGCGGCGGCTCCGCCAACAAGAGCTTCCTGTTCCAGGCAACGCCGTCGGTGCTGACCAAGGATCGTCTCCTTGCCTTCCTGAAAGAGAAGATCATGACGCTGGGCACCGCCGCGTGCCCGCCCTACCATCTCGCCATCGTCATCGGCGGCACCTCGGCCGAGCTCTGCATGAAGACGGTGAAGCTCGCGTCCGCGCGTTATCTCGACGCGCTGCCGACGCAAGGGTCGCCGGACGGCAACGCCTTCCGCGATCTGGAGATGGAACAGGAAATCCTCAAGATGACGCAGTCGTCCGGCGTCGGCGCGCAGTTCGGCGGCAAGTATTTCTGCCACGACGTTCGCGTCATTCGCCTGCCGCGCCACGGCGCGTCGCTGCCCATCGGCCTCGGCGTATCCTGCTCGGCGGACCGTCAGGTGCTCGGCAAGATCACCAGGGACGGCGTCTATCTCGAAGAGCTCGAGCATAACCCCGCACAGTATCTGCCGCAGGTCGAGCAGGCGCTCGGCGGCGAGGTGGTAAAGATCGATCTCAACCAGCCGATGAACGACGTGCTTGCGACGCTGTCGAAGTACCCGACCAAGACTCGCCTGTCGCTCACCGGCACCATGATCGTCGCGCGCGACAGTGCGCATGCCAAGCTGCGCGATCGGCTGGAGAAGGGCGAGCCGCTGCCGGATTATTTCAAGAACCATCCGGTCTATTACGCAGGCCCTGCTAAAACTCCCGAAGGCTACGCCTCCGGCGCATTCGGCCCGACCACGGCCGGCCGCATGGATTCTTTCGTCGATCAATTCCAGGCGGCGGGCGGCTCCATGGTGATGGTCGCCAAGGGCAACCGCGCGGTCGCGGTGCGCGAGGCCTGCAAGAAGCATGGCGGCTTCTATCTCGGCTCGATCGGCGGCTCGGCGGCGAACCTTGCCGAACACTGCATCAAGAAGGTCGAGGTGGTCGAATATCCCGAACTCGGCATGGAAGCGATCTGGCGCATCGAAGTTGTCGACTTCCCGGCCTTCATCATCATCGATGACAAGGGCAACGACTTCTTCAAGGAACTGAACCTCGGCTAGGGCGCGAAGCGCGCCCGATGATCGCCATCGGGCTCGATGGTTTCAATAAAGGCTGGGTCGCCGTCACCCTCGACGGCGACCGGCGGTCCATCGATTTCATCAGCGACATCTCCTGGCTCGCGGCGCAGCGCTTTAACCGTGCGGCCATCGATATTCCCATCGGTCTCGGTGATGACGGCGTGCGGAGCTGCGATCAGCTTGCACGCAAGAAGCTCAGCCCGCATGGCTCGCGCGTATTCTCCGGCGGCCGTCGCTGGCTGTGGCAGGACTTCACCGATCCGGATCTCGCCAACGCCGAAGCTGAGAGGCGCGAGCAGAAGAAAGTCTCGCGTCAGCTCTGGCATCTCGGGCTGAAGATCATGGAGGTCGATGGCTTCGTGCGGTTGCATCGCGATCTGGATATTCGCGAAGCCCATCCCGAACTCGTTTTTCTCCGCCTGAACGGCAATGCGCCGCTGCCGTCCAAACACACGGAGGAGGGGCTTGCCCTGCGCCGTCACCTGTTGCTGGCGAACGGCTTCAGCGAGATCGACGACTGGCTCACTGCAAGGCGCACGCGCACCGGCGCAAAGCGGGACGACGTGCTCGATGCCTGTGCTGTGGCGCTGGCGGCGCGCGATTGCGCGGGCTGTGTGCCTGAAGGCGAAGCACCGCGTGATGCGCAGGGGCTGTCGATGCAGATCTGGTTCTAGCTCAACTGCAATTCGTGACCTGGCTTGAACACAGCCGGCGCCACCAGCCGCGGACGCCGTCGTGGCTTTCCACCAGCGCCCAGAAACCGCTGCAGGCGAGAATGCGTTTCGGGCCGCCGTCAGCGCTGATCTCGCTGCCGCCTTCGCCCTTGGCCGGTGTCCATTGCGCGTCCACATGGGGCGCCTGAAACAGCCCGCCCATCCGGGTATCGCCATTGGCATATTGTGCGCCGACCTTGTTGGCCGCGACCCAGCCACGGCCGCTATAGGGCTTCGGGTGGTTGCGCGGATAGACGCTCTCGTCTTCGTATTCCTTGCCTGGCGGCTGCGCGCCGTCGATCAGGAACCAGCCATCCTTGAAGCCGATGATGGAAAATTCCGTCAGCCAGCCGCCTTCCGGAACATTGTCGCCCTTGCTCTTGAATTTGTATGGCGCGGGCAATGTGCCAAGTATCTTTGCCTTCGCCGATGGCTCGGCACGCACGTTCAATCCGTTCGGGTCGCGGTCCTCCGACCAGCCGTGGATATCGCAAGGCATCGTGCCATTGGGAAGCTTGTCGCGTGTCTTCAGCAATTCGGCATGCAAGTTGCGATACTCGTCGTCGTCACGTGCGGCGCTGAGCACGCGCGGGATGTTGCTGTTCAATGTGACGTCGCGCGGGCGCAACTCGGCTGACTGGGTGGTCAGCTTGCCTTCGCTGCGCGCCAGTTGCGCGACCAGCATCTCGCCGGCATCGAACGCGCTCGCCGTCGTCTTCGGATCATCGGCGTCGGCCGGATAGACCGCGATATAGCCGATCGGCGCTTGCGGATTGGTGGTGTCGACATGAAACACCTGACCCGCCACGCGATCCGGCGGCACGAAAGCATATGCGCTCGCAAACCAATCGGGCATTTCGGGCGGGGGTGTCACGGACTGCGCAAATGCGGTGCTGGCGGTGATGAGGCCGGCGATCAGGATGGCGATTCGGGTCATGGTTTTGTGTCGCCGCTCCCGAGATTTGGTTCGACAAAACGCGACTCAGGCTTGCAGCGGATCGGCCGAATTCTGGCCCCTGCGCGGGACTCGATTCTCCGGTGACCCGCAAGGATGTGGATGAAAAAGAAAAGCGGTGACGACTCAGGCGGCGCTGTTCCAATAGCGGTCAGACCGCAGAACTCGAGGCCGCACCATGTTGGATGCCCTGAAGCTGAATGTGACGGTGGTGACGTTGCTGGCCGCGGCCAGTGCGGTCAATGGAATCATATTTTATCAGTATCTGTGACGAATTGTTCGGATCGGCATGGGGCCTCTGCACATCCTGCTTTTGCATTGAACCTTTTCGCCGGCCGCACGCCTCACCTCCGGGGCGGCTAACCGGAGTGTAACAGGTGAACAATTTTCATCTGGTCGTTGTCGCTGCATGTATGCTTGCAAGCCCGAGCGCAGTCCGCGCCCAATCCATCATCCACTCCGAACTGACCCGCACCACGCTGGCGTCATCGATCGATGCGAGCGGCCGTACGACGCTCACGGCCTCCGTGACGAGCGAGCGCGGTGGCGGCGTTCCCGGCGGCATTGTCCGCTTTGTCGATGAGACGACGCTCACCGTGCTCGGCTGGGTCGATGTGGCCCATCCCTGGCTGGTGGTGGAGCGACTGCCGCCCGGTCCACATCGCTTCCGCGCGGACTATATGGGGACGTCGGATTATCTGCCTGTCGTGGTGCAGCCGAGCCAGTCGGCGGTGGTGGCCGAGATCATACGGGTCATGCCGGCCGTAGCAGTGTCGTCTTCGGACAATCCCTGCGCACCCGGCGCGGCTGTGACGCTGACTGCCGCGATTGCCAGCCCTGACGGCGTGCCGAAAGGGGCGGTGACGTTTCGCGATGGTGAGCAGGTTCTCGCGGCTCATGTCGGGCTCGATCGCGCCGGCATGGCGTCATTCACCACCTCGGCGCTGTCGGATGGCGCGCGCTGGATCACCGCCGAATATGAGGGCGACACGATTCACGCGCCGATCACATCGTCAAGGTTCACGCTGGATGTCGGCGTGGCGCATCTGCGAAGCTCGCAACTACGCGCCAACGACTAGGCATTACATCTGCGGTGCGGCGGCGGCTGCGCGAAGCTTGCGGGCGATGATCACCCGCAGCACGACATACTGGATCGCGAAAGCCAGCACCTTGGCGCCAATAGCCACGACCGACACATAGAATGCCCACAGCTTCATATCGCCTGTCATGGCCACGGCAATGACGCCGGCACCGAGCGCGAACATCAGCGCAGCCCAAGCATAGCCCGCGGCGATCACATATTCAGGAACCGTGTCGCTGACGATCGGAGGAATGTAGCGCAGCATCCAGCCCTTGCGCAGCATGATGGCGCCGATGGCGAAATGCCCAATACTGGGCTTTGCCAGCACGAAGCGCGGATCCTTGGTCAGCAGCGTCGCGCCGCCGAGGACGACCACCAGCGCGAGACTGGCATAGGTCATCATATCGAGTGTCTGGCCTTTGATGCGCGCATAAACAAACTGCGTGATGGCGCCGGCAATCGCCACGCAGGTTGCCAGCACGACGTCACCAGTGACGAGATAGAGCACCAGGAAGACGATGGTGGAGAAGAAATCCTGGCCGAGTTTGGCGAATACGTCCTTCATCGCAGTGCTCCAAATTCAATCGAGATGTGACGGCACAAAATTGCAATCGAGAAAGAGATCGGGCTTCCGGAATCAGGGCTTCAGCGGCTCTGCGGGCTTCGCGGCACCGTACTTGGCACGGCGATATTGCGGATACCATTTGGTGAAGGCAACGGCGGAATTGCGGGCGGCGAAGGCTACCGCAAAGCCGATCCACAGCGGCAGCGAGGGCATGTAGATGATCAGCATGTCCGCCACCAGCATCAGCACGAAGGCGCCGGTCCAGGCCCAGGTGATGATGTAGTTCGCTCTCTTGAAACCGGGCAGTTTCACGGTCTCTGCATCGACGCTCTCGCGGGCATATTGCAGGGTGAAGGGCAGGCGGATCGCCAGCGAGAGCAGCGCAATCGCCAGCACGCCGCCATCGACGGCGAGGCGTACAGCGACCGGGGTCCAGTTGCCGTCGACCAGTGTGATGTAGCAGCCCAGCGCACTGAAGATCAGCACCGAGCCTCCCGCCAGCATCTTCAGCGAGCCGCCGCGGATCACGTCCCAGACCACGATGCCGAACGACAGCGCTGCTGCGGCGAACAGGCTGACCGTAACGGACGTCACCATCATCAGCATGGCAAAAGCACCGAACGGGGCAATGATGAGAAAGGACGCCATGGCGTTTCCAGTCAAAGTTATCTTTACGTTGTCAAGATTGCTTCTATGCTTCGCCGGCAGGCTCGTCAACAAAAATCTTTACACTGTCAAAATTGTCTCGTTTCGACATGTAGCCTGCGCTTCGACGGTAGGGCACGAACGCGACGCTCGATGTCCGGTAGCCTGGGTGCACGGTTTGCGAATGGCGGCAGGATCGTTTCGGGGGTGAACTCGGTGGCATCGGCAGCGACGTGCGGATCTGGACCTTCCGAGGCCGCGCGCCGTGCCGTTCTGATGCGCTGCTGCCGCTAAGGCGGGAGTCATGCGTCGCAACGCATCTCGCAGCGATCAAATGGCTCGCTGCGAGAGCGGGCAGACATTGCTGGCCGGCGTGAAATCGTGATGGGACGCCGAAGCCGCCGCGTCGGGTATGTCGACGCCTACGAGCGAGGTTCCGGTCATGACCAGCAGAAGGGCCAGGCTGGCCCAGCTTGCCGTCCGGGTCATCACGTCCGGCTTGCCATACGCGATCCTTGTGAGAACGAACTGCGCGCCGGCACCTGCGATGGCAACAAGAGCGGCGATCAGTACATCTCCGGCAATCATGAACATCGCGAAGAAGGCGATGGTGGAAAGAAAGCCGATAGCCAGTTTGCGGAGGAGTTTGATCATGGGCGGTTCCGCGCGCTTGTTGTCGGAAGCGCGCATTTGTCATGGTGTTTCACGGGGCCTGGGCAACCGGGGCGCTGATGAGAAACGGCGCCTCAATGTTTTCGCTCAAGTCATCTTTACAGTGTCAAGATTCTTTCTAGGCTTCGCGAACGGGTTCGTCAACAAAAATCTTTACACTGTCACAATTATAAGGGCCTGGATCGATAAACTTCATTCAACCAGCTGCTTATGATGCATCGACCCAGTTGCCATGGAAGCCTGCCGGTACCCGGTGACCGAGCTGGACGAGGGCGATCGGCCCCGCCGCCACGTCGGCAGCATTGAATACGGCCAGATCGCTGCGGTTCTGCCGGGCGCGCCAGACCACAGCGAGTAGCCAGCCATCGCCCTCGGCAGCGTCCTTGCCGCGCGCGACGAAGACCGGCTCGGAAATACTGTCGCCGAGCGGCAGCATGTATTGCGCCAGCCGCGCGCCACCGCGTCCGACATGCACGAGGCCCGAAAATGCGCTGCTGGCTCCCGGCGCCGGATTATCGCAGGCGTACCAGCCTTGCGTACTCACAAGACCCGAACGCCGTTCGTCGATGCGTGGGAATTCGCCGGTCATGTCGTCGAGATAAGTGCGGGTGAAGCGATCGGTATTGGCTGCCAGATCGAAGGTCCATCGACAAAGCCGGGCACTGGATTTCGCAGGATCGGTCGGCGAGCCGTCGGGATGCCTGAACAGTGGCGCCTCTTCGGACTGCATCACATCGGCGACGATGCACTCGCCTTCTTCCCACGCATTCATCACATGAAAGACGTAGCAGGCCTCGGCACGAAACCACCTGATATCATCGGCACTGCCGCCGCGCTTCATCACGCCGACATATGAGCCCTTGTCCGGCTCCCACGCATAGGGCGGGCGGCCTGAACGCGCACGATCCAGACTGCCTGTGATCGGCAGGATCGGAAACAGCAGGTAGTTCTCCGTGACAATGAAGTCATGCACCATGCTCGCATAGGGCGCGTCGAAACGTTCGAAGCGCGTCACGATGCCCGATGAATCGATCGCGCCGAACGAGATCGTCGGACTGAAGATGCCGCGGGCATTGTAGCCGAAGAAACTCATCTCGCCGGTGACAGGGTCGATCTTGGGGTGCGCGGTGAATGGCCCGCCGATGCGCCCGCGATAGTTCTGATAGCCGAGCGTCTTCAGCGTGCCCGGTTCGATCTCGGTTGGCGCGTGGCCTTCTTCGAGCGCGAGCAGGCGACCGGCATGGAAGATGATGTTGGTATTGGCCGCGCCTGAGTCATTGCCGAGCGAAGCCGGGGCATCCGGCAGCTTCTGGCCGAAGCCGCGATAGAGCGCGCGGCCTGCATCGTGCTCGGCCAAAAATTTCGGCGTGCGGACCCAGCGATTGCGATAGCTCGCGTGGCCGTTCTCGATGTGAAAGGCGTGCAGCATGCCGTCACCGACAAACCAGTGCGATCCCTTGGTCTCGAATTGTGGATTGGGACCGTTGCGATAGAGCGTGCCGTTGAGCTCGCGCGGCAGCTCGCCGACGACGGTCAGGAACGGCGCGTCGCACTCCATCGGGATCGGCGCAAGATTGTCATCAGCAGCCTCGATCGGGTCCAGAAGCGCCATCGTCGTCTCCCATACTGTTATCTTTACGTTGTCTAGATGAGTAGGTCCCGAAGGACATGTTCGTCAAGCGAAATCTTTACAGTGTCAAAATTGCGCGGTATATTGTCGATATGACGAAGCAGACCAAGACCGTGAAACCGCGCGCCGTGCCGCAAGACCGCCGCAAGAAGGCAGCAAGAAGTTCGCAAGCCAAGGCCGCGGCCAAGAAAAACGCCGGCGTTGAATCTCCCTATCATCACGGGGACTTGCACGGTGCACTGCTGAAAGCCGCGGAAATCGTGCTGGAGCGCGACGGACTATCTGGCCTGACGCTGCGCGCCGTTGCCCGCGAAGCCGGCGTATCGCACGCCGCTCCGACGCACCACTTCGGCGATCTCACCGGCCTCGTCAGCGAACTCGCGGCCATCGGCTTTCGCAACTTCAACGCCACAATGACTGCGGCTGGTGCGAGCGGCGCCACGCCCCTCGAAAGCGCACTCGCCCGCGCCAAGGCCTATCTCGCTTATGCCCGCGCGCAGCCTGGCATGTATCAGCTGATGTTCCGTACCGAGCGGCTCGACATGACCTTGCCCAGTTTGCGCGAGGCAGCCAATGCATCCTTCGCCGGTCTTGCCAGTGTGGTCGGTGCGAACCATCCGGGCAATGTCGCCACCGATGCGCTGACCATCGAGCAGGCCGCGCAGATCGCACGGACATGGTCGCTGGTGCATGGTTTCACCATGCTGACCCTCGATGGCCGTCTCACCGACATCCTGCGCCGCCTGCCTGACGGCACCGACGCGGAGAAGCTGTTCGTCGAGATGCTGAAGATCACCGTCGCCAGGGCGATGGAGACGAAGTAGCGAGACTCTTTGCGAAGTGCCGGCGTCGCGTGCAGGAGCTGTTTGCGGGAGTTATCGCTGTCCGTCATGCACCGAGATATCGGAAGCTGCCAGCCCGCCAATACGGGCATGGGGTCTTCCGCCGGTGGCCATCACTAGGCCGAAGGCGATCTCGTCGCGGCGCGGGCCATCCCAGATGGTCATTTCAGCGGTGCTGAAATGACTGCGGACATAGGCTGCTTCGATATGGCCGAGCGGGACCATCAGCCGTGTGCCGATGCCGCCAACGGTCTTCGCAGCCGGCACGATGGCCTTGGGTTGGCCGAGAATCTCGCGCATCGCCCAGCCGCCGGCTTCGTGCCATACCGCCGCATGTTCGAGTTCGCCATCTTCGCCGACGATCATGCCCTTGCCGTAGGCTTCGATCGTTTCCTTGCCGCCGAGCGCCTGAACGAGTTCGGCCGCAAGTGTGCGTCCAAGTTCGCGTAGTTCCGCCTGGAAGGCCATCAGGTCGGGCTCGTAGCGACCAGCAAAAGGATTGCGGATAATCGCCAGTGCCGTGCCGACGCGAAGCGGTAGTGCCAGACGTGGCCCGCGTTCATGCCAGGCCGTCTCGACGGAAGTCTGGGTCTTGCGAATGTCATAGGATGTCATGGTTGACCCAGTCCGTGTTTTGCGAGCGTTGCGAGAAAGTCGTCCGCCGACTACTCGTCGATAACCGGGTTGCTGAGGATGCCGAGTTTCTCGATTTCGACTTCGACGATGTCGCCGGCCTTCAGGAAGATTGGAGGCTTGCGCGTAAAGCCGACGCCGGCAGGCGTTCCCGTTGCAATGACGTCACCCGGGACGAGGTCAAAGATTTCCGACGCGTAGTTGATCAGCCGGGGAATCGAGAAGATCAAAAAGGACGTGTCTGAGGATTGGACGATGTCACCATTCACGCGGGTTTCGAGCTTGAGCTTGGTGGGATCCGGCAACTCGTCGGTGGTCACCAGCCACGGGCCGAACGGTCCGGTGCCGACGAAATTCTTGCCGGCCGCGATCTGCTGCGCGTGTCGCTGATAATCACGGACGCTGACGTCGTTATAAATCGAATAGCCCGCGATGTGGTCCATCGCCTTGCTTTCGGGAATATGGCGGCCGCCTTTGCCGATCACGACGGCAAGTTCACCTTCCCAGTCCAGGTGCGTGGATACTTTCGGCCGGATCACCGGCTGGTTGTGGCCAACCTGTGAGCGCCAGACCCGTAGAAAGATCGGTGGGAATTCGGTGATCTGACGGTCCATGCCATGAGCCACCGCTTCCTTGTGGTGGTCGAGATAGTTGCGCACCGCGCAAACGATCTTTTCGGGGCGAGGGATCACCGGCAGGTAGCTGATGTCCGAGAGCTTCAGGTCTGGCTTGTGTCCGGCAACGATCTGGTCGCGCTTGGCGAAGTCGGGGCTGGCGATGAAATCAGCGAGCGTCGGATAGTGCGGGAGCGCCTTGCCAAGATCGACAATCGCGTCGTTGACGACGGCTCCCCAGCTCTCGCGCTGCTGATGGCTGAAGGACAAGAGCTTCATGATGGGGCCTTTCCGTTTAATCCTGAATATCGGACTTTCGTAAGTTCGTTATATTTTCGAAAATAAAGCCTGGCAAGCGGGCTTTCGGTGCCTGTGGCGACTTTCCACGTCGGAGTTTAGGCCCACGGTCTGTTTCTTCGCCGGCTGGCCGGCGATCCCGTTTCAGGATTCGGTCAGCAGATGAGACGCGTATTTCACGACATTGTCGGAGGTGCTGCGGATGTGCCGGTCGATCAGGGACGTGGCCAGCGCCGTGTCGCGGGCGATCGCGGCCTGCATGATGGCGCGATGCTCACCGACCTTGTCGCGTGGTTGCGGGCGAAACATAGCGGACAGGTTTCGATAGCGTTCGGCGCGCTCGAACAGCGAAGCCCGAATGCCGAGCAACGTCGGGGAGCGCCCGCACGACACCAGCGCCTCGTGAAACTGGCGGTGAGCGATCTGCCATTCCGGATTCTCGACGTGATTGCCGGGAAGCCTTTCCTCGATGCGTCCCAGCCTGTGCAGGGTCGACATAACCGCTATTTCCCAGTCATCTCCGCCATTTGCGATGGAGCGGCTGAGCAGTTCGATCTCGATCAGGGTCCGGGTCTCGGTGATGTCGATCAGGTCGTCGCTCGTAACGGGCGCTACGCGAAATCCACGCTGCTCCTCGGCAACGACCAGGCCGTCCGCCGTCAGCGACGTCAGCGCCTCGCGCAGGGTCGTGAAGCTTGCGCCGAAAGCGAGCTTCAAGGCATCGAATTTTAGCGGTTCGCCAGGTTTGAGCCGGCAGGCGACGATATCCTGACGCAGTCGGTGCGTGATATCGACTGCGAGTGTTTTGCCGAACTCTTTGCGCGATTTGACGGCCGAAGCAGTCATGGAATGGACCTCGGATTCCGCCGGTTGATGGCGCCGGCTGGTCGCAGAATGCCGGTGCAGGACCGCTATTGCAATAATTTTCGTAATAGGACATATTTTCGAAAATAGCTTCTGCAGGGTGGATTAATGAAGGCTGTGCTGGTTCATCGTCCCGGTGGTCCCGACGCGCTCGATTATGTCGATGTCGCCATTCCGGCTCCGGGCCCGAAAGAGGTGCAGATCAAGGCTGAGGCGTTTGGCGTCGGCCAGCCGGACGTCTTGATCCGGCGCGGCGTTTACAAGTGGATGCCGCCACTGCCGGCCAATCCGGGGAACGATGTCGCAGGGTGCATCTCCGCGGTCGGTCACGGGGTTGTCGGCATCTCGGTCGGCCAGAAGGTTTTGCTGAGCGCCCGCGATCTGCCCCAGCGCGGCGGCTGTTATGCCGAATATGTGGTCGCGCCGGCCGACGCCATCCATTTGCTACCCGATGCTGTCGATTTGCAGGACGCCGTGTGCCTTGCGAACTACCAAGTCGCCTGGGCGCTGCTGCATGAATGCGGTGGGCGTAATCCCGCAGGCAATGTGCTTGTGATTGGTGCTGCTGGCGGCGTCGGCACGTCGATCGTGCAATTGGCGAAGCTGGCAGGCATGACGGTGATCGGTACGGTGAGCACCCCCGAAAAAGCCCGGTTCGCGAAATCCAACGGTGCGGATCATGTTATTTTCTATCGTAACGAGGACGTCGTCGCGCGGACGCGCGAATTGACCGGGGGGAGCGGCGTCGGCCTCGTGCTCGACCATGTTTGCGGTCCCGAATTCGTCTCCTATCTCGGCGTGCTCGGCAAGTGGGGGACGCTGGTCTCCTACAACGCCTTCGCCGGCCTTCCCGAAGAAAACCTGATGGGAGAGATGCGGAAGTATCTCGACGTCTGTCCGGCCGTGCGCTGCTTCTCCTTTCACATCTACGACCATGACCGCGATGCGCGCCGTGCCATCATGGGGAAGTTGATCTCGCTGCTCGGGCGCGGGGAGATCAAGCCCGCTATCTCCGCACGGCTGAAATTATCCGAGGTCCGGCAGGCTCACACGCTGCTGGAGTCCGGAGGCGCACTCGGCAAGATCATCATGACCCCGTAGGCGAACGGCTATCGGTCTGGAACGAGATACGGAGGACCACATGATCAAGGTAAAACGCATCAGGCATGTGACGTTTGTTACGCCTGATATCGAGAGGCAGATCGACTACTATCAAACGGTGGTCGGACTCGGCGTGGCGACGCGTGACGCCAGTCGCGCATCGCTGGCCACCGACTCGGACGAACTCGCCGTCGTCCTGCAGCGTGGCGATCAGGCGGCCTGTCGGCGATTGACCTTCGAAGTGGCGCCCGATCTGGATTTCGCCGATCTGGTGACAGCACTGTCGCGCGCTGGAATTGCGGCCCAGATCCAGTCCGATCCGCTTCCTGGCGTGTCCCGTTCGGTGTTGTTCCGCGACTTCGAGGAAATGGAGATCGAACTGCTTGCGGGGCCGACATTCGCTGTCGCGGAGCAGCCTGTCGGCGGCATTGCAGCCGACCGCCTCGGCCATATCGCGCTCTACACGCAAGACCCGCTGAAGGCGTCGAAATTCTATGGTGATGTACTGAATTTCCGGGTGTCGGACTGGATCGAGGACGCCTTCGTCTTCATGCGGTGTGGTTTCGATCATCACTCCGTCAATTTCGCGCGCGGCCCGGGTCGGCGATTGCATCACGCGGCCTTCGAGCTCCGTGATGCCTCGCACATGCATCGCGCCTGCGACCTGCTCGGACGCAAGAAGATGCAGATCCTGTGGGGACCGGTTCGTCATGGCCCGGGTCACAATGTCGCGATCTATCACCGCGACCCCGATGGCCATCTCATCGAACTGTTCTTCGATCTCGATCAGATGATCGATGAAGAGCTCGGTTATTTCGAGCCGCGTCCATGGCACCGCGATCGTCCGCAGCGCCCCAAGGTCTGGGTAGGTCTCCCCCGAGATATCTGGGGGCCCGCTCCATCGCCGGAGCTCGCGGAGTTCAAACGCAAGGCGACGTAAAATCGCTGCCGACAAAGTCGCCGCCATGAAGCGACAGATCGGCACCACGGCGATCAACGCTGAAGAAATAAAAGGGGAGGAAATAATGAGCCAGCTGTCGAAATCTATTCGGGGCAGAGTTCTCACATGCCTCGCGGTGTCTATATCTATAGTCTCGTCGATCGACGTGCCTGGCGCCTCAGCGCAAGCCTACCCAAATCGTGTCATTCGGATCGTTCACGGTTTCGCATCGGGTGGGGCCGCGGACACGCTCTCCCGCGTCGTTGCGGACGGGCTGGCGAAACAGCTCAATGAGACCGTCATCGTCGAAGCGAAGCCTGGTGCAGGCGGCAATCTCGCATCGGACGCGGTCGCCAAGGCTGCGCCTGACGGATACACGCTCGGCCTTGTGACCGGGGGGCATGCGATTTCTGCAGGACTTTACAAATCGCTGTCCTATCAACCCGTCGAAAGTTTCGAGATGATCTCCACGATCGTCTATTACGCGCTCGTCGTCGCTACCCGCAGCGACTATGAAGCAAAGACGCTGGGAGAGCTCATCGCGCTCGCAAAGGCCAAGCCGGGATCACTGAGTTTCGGATCGGTCGGCTTCGGCAGCACGCATCACCTTGCTGGCGAATTGTTGAAAGCGGCAGCTGGCATCGACGTGCTGCACGTGCCCTATCGCGGAGACTCCCAAGCGATCACGGCGCTGCTCGCGGGCGATGTGCCCCTGATCGTTGGAACCAGCGTGCTTGTTGCGCCGCAGATCGAGAGTGGTGCGGTGCGCGGCCTCGCCGTCACATCATCGACCCGGAGTGCTTTGCTGCCGAATGTTCCATCGGCCGGCGAGGCAGGTCTGAAGGGCTTCGATGTCAGGACGTGGGCCGGACTTCTGGCGCCGAAGGGGACGCCACCAGCCATCATTGCGAAACTGAATAAAGCGATTCAGGACTCGCTGGCCGATCCTGTCATCAGGACCCGCCTTGAAACGGCCATCGGTGGCGAGGTTCGCGGCAGTACGCCGCCGGAAATGCGTGAATTGGTCACGTCGGAAATCGCGCGATGGACGGCGGTGATCGACGCGGCGAAAATACCGAAGCTTTGACCGCGCGATCGATTTGAATCCTACCGGGCCAGGCCCGGGATATTGCGTGATGCCATCGCTAGTGCCGTGGCCCGGCCGCCGGTGCCGGCCACGCTGACCTTGTCGTTCTTGCAATCGAAGCCGCGGGCGAGTTCATCGGCGGCCTTGCGCGCGACCTCGTTCGCGTCGGGATTGGCTGTCACGTCGATATAAGCGACATGGCACACGGCACCCGGCGGCAGGCGTGTCACCACCAGCATCTGTTTCGTCCTGGGCCGTCCATCCTTGTCGGGATCGTCGTTGTCGGCGATGTGCCAGCGCTGGATCATGGCGAATGGTTTGCCGGCGATGATGCGCCATTCGATGGTATTGGTCGTCGAGTTGAACGGGCCGAAGCCCTGCGACGCTGCGGGCTCGCTGTTGGCGGCCGCAGCCGTGGTGCCGGCCGAAATGGTTTCGCGGAGATCATCTTCGTTCTTGAACACGACGAGGCCTGCGGGGCCCTTGCAGACCTGTTCTCGCGCATAGTCGTCGCCATCGATCTTGAAGTTGGAGACGCCGCGGCAATCCCTGTCGGCCACGGAGCTGTAGACGCTGCCGATATTGTCGGCCGCGGCGAGTGAGGTGGCGCCGAGCAGGATCGTCAGGGCGGCAGCGAGGGCGGGCAAGCGGGGCATTCAAGGGCATCCAGCACGGGAAAGGTGCTGGTTTGACGCTCACAAGCTGGGGAAGGTTCAACGGAAGCGGCTGACAGGGCTGGTTGAATCACGCTAGACAGCTTGGTCAGCCGTCATTTTGTCTCCAGCAGCGTCAGTTCCTCACCCCATGCCCGCCTCGACTTCCGCCAAGCCATATCGCATCGGCCGTTCCAAAACCGGTCTCGGTCTTTTCGCCACCCAGCCGATCAAGAAGGGCGTCAAGATCATCCAATACTTCGGGCCCCTGCTGGATTCGAAGAACGAGAAGCACGACGCGATCGAGAACAAGTATCTGTTCCAGATCAGCAAGCGCTGGACCGTCGATGGTTCGATCCGCAAGAACATTGCGCGCTATATCAACCACGCCTGCAAGCCGAACGCCGAGTCCGACGTCAATGCGGCCAAGAAGAAGATCACCATCCGCTCGATCAAGAAGATCGAGCCGGGCGAAGAGATCAACTACGATTACGGCACGGAGTATTTCAAGGAATACCTGAAGCCGATCGGTTGCAAATGTGATTCGTGCGAGAAGAAGCGGAAGAAGAAGCGCGCCGAGGCCCGTGCCGAGAAGCTGAAGGCCAAGGAGAAGGCCGAGCGCAAGGCGCTGAAGAAGGAAGAAAAGGCGAAGGCCAAGAGGGCCAAAGATAAGGCCAGGAAGGCCAAGTCTTCCGGCAAGGGTGCTTCGGGTAAAGGCGAGACGGCCAAGGCCGCCGCGAAGAAAACCGCCGCAGCGACCAAGGCCAAGTCCGTTAAAGCCAAGTCCGTTAAAGCCAAGTCGAGCAAAGCCAAGGCTAGCAAGGCAAAGGCCGGCAAGGCCAAGAGCAAGGCGGCTTAGGCCGCCTGCGCCGCTGCGCTTCGGCGCAGCCCGATATATTGCAGCTCTGCGAACACGCCGACTGCGATCGCCTGTGCGGCCACGAAGATCTGGCCGAGCAGGTTCGGCGTCACCGCGCCCGAGAACAGCAGGCCGATGCTGCCCAGCGTCCACAGCGCATTGCCGATGATGATGACCAGCACCAGCAGTTTCGGCATGGTCGCGCGGGTGCCGAGCCAGCCGACTAGCGCCGCATAGGCGATCAGAAACAGGCCGGATTCCAGCAGCAGTGCTTCAGGCAGATGCAGCAGCGGTGCCAGCACCGCCGCGGCAAAGGTCAGCAGCAGCGCCATGGCGCCGCTGACGACGGCGTCGATCTGGATGGCGCGGCGGAGCAGGAGAGAGGGATTGATCATGGTCGATGTCCTTCGGTTGGTCGTTGTCGATATGCCGAAGATGACCGGCGCGCAGAGCCAAATCGATTACCTGTGAGGTCATGGAAGCTGCGAAATTCGCGTGTTAGCTTTTTGCCATGAACACACAGCTTGCAGCGTCCTCCGCAACATCCCGGCCCGCCGGGATCGGCCACCATCTGCGCGAATGGCGGCAGCGCCGCCGCCTGAGCCAGCTGGATCTGGCCGGCGATGCCGAGATTTCCACGCGTCATCTGAGTTTCCTCGAGACCGGCCGCGCCGCGCCCTCGCGCGAGATGGTGTTGCGGCTGGCCGAGCGGCTCGATGTGCCGCTACGCGAGCGCAATGTCTTGCTGGTGGCCGCAGGCTTCGCGCCGGCCTTTCCGCAGCGGGCGCTGGACGATCCCGCGCTGACCTCGGCGCGTCAGGCCATCGATCTGGTGCTGAAGGCGCATGAGCCCAATCCGGCGCTGGCGGTCGATCGGCACTGGAATCTGGTCGCGGCCAATCGCATGGTGATGCCGCTGCTGGAAGGCATCGCGCCGCGCTTGCTCGGGCAGCCCTTCAACGTGCTGCGGCTGAGCTTTCATCCGGAGGCGTTGGCCCCGCGCACCGTCAATCTCGGCGAATGGTGCGCGCATCTGCTGGAGCGCCTGCACCGGCAATGCGAGGCGACGGCCGATCCGGAACTGATCAAGCTGTATCAGGAGTTGAAGACCTATCCGGTGCCGGCGCGGTCGGCGCCGATCGCAACCGATAGCGTCGTGGTGCCATTCCGCATGAAGCTCGGCGACGACGTGCTGAGCTTCATGTCGACGACCATGACCTTCGGTACACCGCTGGATATTACCCTGTCGGAAATCGCCATCGAGACGTTCTTTCCGGCGGATGAAGCGACCTCGGCGAGGCTGCGGGAGATCGCTGGGAGCGGGAACTAGCGGCCTTGCCCGCGACGCCCGCGGCGCCTATCTCTGGGCGGAACACATGCACGGAGCACGCCCATATGAGCACTTTGAAGCCGCTTCAGATCGACATCGTCTCCGATGTCGTGTGTCCGTGGTGCTATATCGGCAAGCGCCGGATCGAGAATGCGCTGGCGCTGGTCCCCGACGTGCCGGTGCATGTCAATTGGCGGCCATTCTTCCTCAATCCGTGGATTCCGCGCGAGGGCATCGATCGCTCGACCTATCTGGAGACCAAGTTCGGATCGGTCGAAGCCTATAAAGGCATCGCCGGTCGTGTCGTCGATGCGGCGGAGCAGGAAGGGCTGACCTATCGGCCGGACAGCGTGAAGCGCCAGCCCAACACCATTGATTGCCACCGGCTGATCCATTGGGCCGAAGCCTCCGGCAAGTCGGCGGAGGTCAAGCAGCGGCTGATGGAATTGTATTTCCGCGATGGCGGCGATCTCACCCAGAGCGAGACGCTGGTGCAGGCGGCAGCCGACGTCGGGCTCGATGCGGATGAGATCCGCAAGCGCCTTGCCACCGACGAGGATGTCGCGCTGATTTCCGGCAATGCCAAGGAAGCCGCCGACAAGGGCATCTCCGGCGTGCCGACCTTCGTGTTCGCCGGCAAATATGCCGTGTCCGGCGCCCAGGATGCCGAGAAGCTCGCACGTGCGATCCGTCAGGTGTCGGCGGAAGTGAACGCCGAGGCGGCGGAGTAGGGCGATTCGAACTCTGGCTCGGATCCCTTTTTGAATGGGGCATTTTCTGTTAGAGAGATCGTATGAAGATCAAAATCGTCGTTCATCAGGCTGAAGAAGGCGGTTTCTGGGCTGAAGTCCCAGCGATCCCCGGCTGCGCCACGCAGGGCGACAGTATGGACGATCTCATGCAAAATCTCCGCGAAGCGATCGAGGGATGTCTATCCGTCGAGGTCGAGCCACCCGCCGCAGGTGGGGTGGAGCAGATGCTGGAATTGCCTGCATGAAGTCCGTGACCGGCCGCGAATTCGCTCGTTTGATCGAGCGTCGTGGCTGGGAGTTATTACGCATCAACGGCAGTCATCACATCTATGGAAAAATGGGCAGTACAGTTCGCCTTTCCGTACCAATCCACGGAAATCAGCTCCTGAAGACCGGGCTTCTGCGACACTTGGCGAAGCTAGCCGATATCCCGACCGACGAGCTTTGAGCCTTACGCGCCCTTCAGATAATAATTCGCCTTCTTGCCGAGCGCGATGCGACGCAGCATCTTGCGCATCGCCAGCGAGCCGCGAAGCGGTTTGATCGCTGTGGTTACGGTCCGGTAGAAGGCGAGCTTCAGCATATCCAGTACCGGCCGCTGCCCGGGCGGCTTCTGCGGGAAGCCGATGCCACGCAGCATCGAGTTGAAGAAGTGCAGGTCGTTGACGCGGCGCACTTCGCGCGTCTTCCAGGTGATGGCCATTGAGATCGAGAAGGACTCGGCAGTGCGCACCCAGTGCGGCCACTGATAGGGCACGTAGCAGCCGTCGCCATCGAACATGTGAAACTCGACCGCGCGCGGCGCGAAACTGTCGTCAAATTTGAGATTGCGATGCTTGGTCATCGAGCGCTCGATCTCGTCGTCGGGGACTATGGCGCGGTCGTTGTTGTCGTAGATCGTGAAGAACTTCTCGCCGTGGATCTGGACGAAGAAATTATCCTCGCTGTCGAGATGGAACGGCGTGGTCGAATTCGGCGAGGAGACGAACAGGAAGCCTTCGAGCTGTTCGAAGCCGGCATCGAGCAGGCTGTTGAAGCCGCGGGCACGGGCCACCGACAGCAGCGTGTTCTCGAGCAATTGGCGATATTCCGGCGCGTTTTCGATCCGCTTCAGCACCATCCACGCGCCGGCGGTCTCGATGCGCCTGACCACCTCGACCGGGTCGAGATCGACCGACGGGATCGCATCGGGGTCCTGGCTGATCGCGACCTTGCCCGAATTGTATTCGATGAGATCGCGCGGTAACTCGGATGCGAGCTGCGCGATGCGCGGCAGCGTCAGCAGCGGATGTCCGGCGAGCTTGTGCCTGATGGCGAACGGTTTCAGCGGAAAATCGTTCTTGAGCGATTGATTGGCGGCCGAGATCACCGGCGCGACGTCAGTTGCAGCGTTCATGATTGACCCCCTGGATATCTAGCGGAGACGGTTTCGGATCGAGCGGGCGACGCGTCGCAACGGCTCGCGGATCGCGCGACGCAAGGTGAGTGCACCGTGGATCAGAGAGACCAGCGGGTCGTGCTTGCGCAGCGGGATCAGCACGTCGCCGATCGCAAGGCGGCCGCGCCAGATCGGGTCGATCATCGGGTGCCCGGCATTGGCGGTGGAGTCGGCGCAGGTGATCACGGGATCGGCGCAGAGATGCCGCGTCACGTCGAGCGTGAGTTGCACGCCGGGGGACAGTTTGGCGAAGCGCTCGTCGACACCAAGCTTGAAGTAGAACGCACGATCGAGATGCCTGAGCAGTACACCGGAGGCGACCGGCGTGTTGCCCGCGCGCAGCGTGACGATCTCGCATTGGCCGTGTTCGGCAAGCGCCCTGGTGGCGCTGTGGATGAAGGCACTGTCGCCGGCATCCTGCATCAGGGCGGTGCCGCGCTTGCCCTTCCATCCGCTGGCTTCGAGCGTCAGGAACGTGTCGATGGTCGCAGCGATTTCCGCCGGTGTGCGTGCGATGTGGAAAGTCACATCGCCGTGTTCCGCGAGGCGATTGCGCTGGCGGCGCAGTTCTTTCAGCTTCTTCGCGCCGAGCGCATCGCGCAGCAGGCCGTCGGCATCACGCGTGGCGTCGAGGCAGGCGCGGGCGTGGGATTGCAGGATGCGCGGCGCCAGGTCCTGCATGGCGAGCGATTGGCGGATCGCCTGCAGCGCGGCACCATCGAGCGAGACGTTCTCGAGGATCAGCGCGTGTGCGCCGGCCTTGCGAGCCTGCTCCAGCAGGCGCGTGACGGCATCCGGTGCCATGTCGCGGTCG
>NZ_JBGMOE010000169.1:0-46709 GCF_041424195.1 Tardiphaga sp.
CAGTGGTATCCTGACCACAGGCGATGCGGCCTGCCCGCAGACAGCCGGTACCCACGCATCCCGTGACGCCGCATCTCCGGCGTCCACCGCCTCCCGCCCCGCAATCGTGACGATCGCGATCGCCCCTCTCGGTGGGCAGGACGAAGGAGAAAATAATCAAGATAGGGATGCTGTCAATAGCAATAGGAAAAAATGTTTGGCGGCGTTTGCCAGTCCCAAACTGTCATTCCGGGACGCGAGGGAGACGCCGAAGGCGGCGTATCGCGCCCCCGGAATGACGCGTGCGGATCGGGATTTCCCGCCGCGCCAAGTGCCGCGCCAGGTGGAGTGGCGCGCGTGGCGTCGCGACTCCGGAGCGGGACTCGATGCGCAGCGTGATCAAGGCCGGACCACCGCGGATGGGTCACCCGCAGCAGTCAGGTTCGATACGATCTCAGCCGTTGTCGACGAGGTCTTCTTCCAGGATCGCCATCTGGAACTGGAACGAGCGATCATCGTCTTCGTCATCGACAAACAGCACGCCGATGAATTCCTCGCCGATATAGACTTCGGCGGAGTCGTCCTTCTTCGGGCGCGGCACGACGCGGAGCTTCTGGTTGCCGAACACGCGCTTGAGATAGGCGTCGAGCTTTCTGACTTCCTGAACGTCCACAGGTGTCTCCAATGCAGTTAATGTCTGTTGAGCTGATGGAGAGAAGCTTTAATGCGAGATGACGGCCACGGCTAGGCCGATTCTCGAAAAATCACGCGATCCCACAACTGAACGAAAACGCGTGCGATATCAGCGCTTGAAAATCGCAAGCCGAAAAAATCACAGGCTCAAAAATCAAAGTCCTGTCGCATTCAGCATCTGGTTCATGGTGCGCGACGGCTCCGAACAGCCGGCTTCGCCGACGATCTTCGCAGGCACGCCCGCCACGGTGACGTTGTGCGGCACGGGCTTGACGACGACCGAGCCCGCGGCGATGCGGGCGCAATGGCCGACCTCGATATTGCCGAGAATCTTGGCGCCGGCGCCGATCAGCACGCCGTGACGAATCTTCGGATGGCGATCCTCGTTTTCCTTGCCGGTGCCGCCGAGCGTGACGCCATGCAGGATCGACACATCGTCTTCAATGACGGCCGTCTCGCCGACAACGAAGCCCGTTGCATGGTCCAGAAAGATTCCGCGGCCGATTTTTGCCGCGGGATTGATGTCGGTCTGGAAGGCGGCCGATGAGCGGCTCTGCATGTACCATGCAAAGTCCTTGCGGCCCTTGTGGTAGAGCCAGTGCGCCAGACGATGCGCCTGGATGGCGTGGAAGCCCTTGAAGTACAGCAGCGGATCGATGAAGCGCGTGGTGGCGGGATCGCGGTCGAACACAGCGACGAGATCGGCGCGGAAGGCGTTACCCAGATCGGGCTCGTCGCGCAGTGCTTCGTCGAAGGTCTGGCGGATCAGGTCCCCGGACAGCGCTGCATGATCGAGACGTTCGGCGACGCGGTGCACCACCGAGTCTTCGAGACGATTGTGATGCAGCACCGTCGAATAGATGAAGGACGCCAGCTCAGGCTCGCGATGGACGATGTCTTCCGCCTCGGTGCGAATTCGATCCCAGATCGGATCCAGCGTTGCGAGTTTTGAATTCTGCGGATTGATGCTCTGCACGGCCATGGCGGACTCGCAATTTCCTGAATACAGCGTCGATTATAGCACAAGACGCGTCGCTGTCGTGACACGGCTGCTGCCATCGTGAACGTCGGCCCGCCCGGAGATCAACCCCTAACACTTTGAAACAGCGGATATTTCCGGCGCGAGCCTGCCCGCCCACAAACCGGGCGTGCATCAGAAGTGGGCGCTCGTGTGATCAAAACAAGATGCGTGCCGGAGATTGTCGTCACGGCCGGCGGGACAGGAAATCCAGCACGCCCTCCTTGTAGACCCGGTCGCCCACCGCACGCATGTGATCGCGGTTCGGAATGTCCAGCACTTCGGAGCCGGCAATGACCTTCTGCAATTCCTGCGCGGAGCCACTGATCTCGTCGGTTGTACCCACGGCGATGAGCAACGGTACTTTAATCGCCGCAGCTTCGTCATTGGTCATCAGGCGGCGGGATCCGCGCAGACAGGCTGCGAGCGCGCGGCGATCCGAACGGGTCTGATCGGCGAAAGCGCGGAAGGTGCGCCCGACGGGATCGGTGACGTCGTCGAGCGAGTCCGCCTCGAGCGCAAGCGCAACGTTCTCGCCGGGACCGCCGCCCTTGATGAGGCCGATGCCGAGACCACCGAAGATCGCGCTGCGGATCAGCTCGGGATGGCTATAGGCGATATAGGCGGTGATGCGCGCCCCCATCGAATAGCCCATCATGTCGGTGCGCGCGATGCCGAGATGCGCGAGCAGCGCGCGCACATCGGCGGCCATCGCGCCGATGCTGTATTGTTCGGAATCGTAGAGCTTGCTGGACTCGCCATGGCCGCGATTGTCGAGCGCGATGACGCGGCGATTGTGCTTCTTCAGCTCCGACACCCAGGTCGGATAGACCCAGTTGACGTTCTTGCTCGACGCAAAGCCGTGCACGAGAACGATCGGATCGCCCTCGCCTTCATCGAGATAAGCAATTTCGACAGCGCCGTTGTGAAAGCTCGGCATTCAGAATTCCGTTATTGTTGAGAAGATCGGTGATTGAGAGAAGGAATGTGGTGGGAAGCGTGTAGTTTACCCGTGGGCGAGGACCGGCGCCAGTGAGCAGGCCGGGGCGGGATGGCGGAGAGCCAGGTCCCTGAGCAATGCATCCTTGCGTGAGATATCCTGAAGCAGCGCGTCCTGACGGACCGCCAGGTCCCGGCGCGCGCGCTTCGCCCTGGAGCGCTGCAGCCACGACCAGGTGATGCGCTCGGTGGTCGCCTTGATGGACACGACAAATCCGAGCAGTGCGAACAGCGCCCAGAACACCCACATCGACAGATTGAACGCGCCAGCCGCCAGCACCAGCGCACCACGGCCGAACATCTTCATGATCGCCCGGGTCTGGCCGCCTTTGGCGGTTGCGAGGCGCGCCGCGCGCGTCACATCCTTCGGGCTCTGGGCGATGCGCAGCGTATCGAGCGCGCCGCGCGTGCCGGCCTTCTCGCCGACACGGCCGACATCTCCGGCGAGACGCACGATGCCGCCGGCCTTCTCGGTGCGGAAAGCAGCCTTCACCGCGGTGATGGTCTGGCCCGGACGCAGCACGGAAGCATCGGCCACCGCCGCACGCAGCATCGGACCATCCACCACGCCGCGCGCCGAGCGTGCCGCCCAGGCGGTGAGTCCCTCGCCGATCCGCCCGACCTTGCGCGCATCCTTCACCAGCGTGAGACCCGCACGCACGGGCGCGACACCGCCGACGCTGACATAGGTCGCGGCCGTCACCGCAAGACCGGCAGCGGCAAGGCCGAGGATCAGGTGATCGGTGTCCTCACCCATTGCCAGATGCTTGCCCTCGCGCACCACGTCGCGGATATCGCCGAAAACGAACAGATCGCCGGCGACGGTGCCGGACAGGCTGCCGACATCGTCGGCATTGCCGGTGACAAAACCGGTGGCAAAGCGGCTGGCGAAATGGGACGCCGAATTCTCGTCGGCGACCGCATCCGTCACACGCCTGGAAAGATCGTCCGGCAGTTGAACATTTCTGGCAGCCGCAACATCGGCAAAGCTCTTGGCGAGGTCGGCATCCCTGGCCGCGAGCGCCTCCTCGATATTGCGGGCGAGCAGTGCGGGATCATTCCGCAATGCAGAGCTGAGTTGCGCATCGGCCAGGGCGACAGGGTCATCCTGCGCGGCCAGCACGGCACCGGCATCGCGGGCATGCGGCAGCAACAGCAGGCCGGCGGTCGCGCAGACCGCGATCCCCGTCAAAGCTGTGTCGAGTCGGAACCACATCGTGAAAAAACCCTATTCATCCCTATTCCTGCACCTCTTCAGACATGGTGCGTCATGTTCGGGGCACAACTGCCCCGACGAAAGAAGGGCTGTTCGGAGACACCTGAATTGTGTCGAATTTCCACGAATGAATGACCCCTGCGCGGTCTAGGAATCATGGTTCCGGACCAGTATGGTGCGCCGCACTGAATGGCGCGCCGGCTCATACGCCCGCGGCTGTTGCGAGCAAAGGTAGAGAAGATGTCCGACCACGTGGTTCCGCACTTTCACAATGACGCCGGCGTTCCGATCATTGAGATCGGCTCGCGGGAATTCATGTGCGTGGGTGCCAATCCGCCGTTCGATCATCCGCATGTCTTTCTCGACCTTGGCAATGACAACGAAATCATCTGTCCGTATTGCTCGACCCTGTATCGCTTTGCCGCCGATCTCGCTGCCGGCCAGTCCCGCCCGCCGGAATGCGTGGTGAAAGACAAGGTTGCCTGATTCCCGGCCGTGACGGCGCCGCGCACCATCGTCATCGCTGGTGCGGGCATCGGCGGACTGACGGCCGCGCTGGCGCTGGCCGCTAGGGGTTTTCGCGTTCTCATCTGTGAGAAGACCGGGCGGCTCGAAGAAGCCGGCGCCGGACTGCAGCTCTCGCCCAATGCGACTCGGATACTGATCGGCCTCGGGCTCGAGGCGCGACTCGCTCCGCACGTCACCACGCCGGCCAATGTCAGCATCATGACCGCACGCAGCGGCGGCGAGGTGATCCGCCTGCCGCTCGGACGCCCGGATCATGATGCGCCCTACTGGCTGGTGCATCGCGCCGATCTGCAATCCGCCTTGCTTGGCGCAGTCACTGCGCATCCCGACATTGAACTGCGCCTTGGCTGCCCCGTGGACAGTCTCCGCGCCACGCCGGCCGGTATCATCGTCAACGGCGAGCCGGCGCTGGCCGTGATCGGCGCCGATGGCGCGTGGTCGTTCGTGCGGCGGCAACTGTTTCCCGAAACGCAGCCGCATTTCTCCGGCCTCATTGCCTGGCGCGGCACGCTGGAAACGCGCCGGCTGAAAAGCGACCTGATCTCCCGCGGCGTCCAGCTCTGGATGAGTCCGAAGGCCCATCTCGTGGTCTATCCGGTGTCATCAGGCGAGCGGATCAACATGGTCGCCATCATGCCCGGCGCCGTGATGCAGCCCGGCAGTAGCGATGCTGGCGATGCCAGCGAGATCCGCCGGCATTTTGCAGCCTCGCGCTGGCCCGCCAGGGCACGCAACATCATCGACAGCGTCGATAACTGGCGGCGCTGGCCGCTGTTCACACTGCCGGATGGCGGCATGTGGCATGAAGGCGCCGTGGCGCTGCTCGGCGATGCCGCCCATGCGATGCTGCCTTTCGCCGCGCAGGGCGCAGGCATGGCCATCGAGGATGCGGCGGTGCTGGCGGCGTGTCTTGGCCCGGTCGGTGACGATGCCGCAGCGATTGCGCCCGCACTGGAGCGCTACGCGGCGCTGCGCCAGCCGCGCGTCGCGCGCGTCCAGCGCACCGCTCGGCAATCGGGCCAGATCTATCACCTGCGCGGCCCGATGGCGCTGGCACGGGACCTCGCCATGCGCGCGCTCGGCGCCGAGCGCCTGCAGGCGCGGCAGGACTGGATCTATAACTGGAGACTTTGAGCCGGACGGCTCAGGAGCGCGCGCCTGATCGTCTTGCCGCGGCAGGCGCTGGCTTGACGGGAGCGGCCGGTGGGCTCTCCACGCATTTGCTCTTGTGCCAGTTCTCTTCCGCCAGCTTGGCCTGCGCCCGCGTCGAGATGTAATCGTTGCGATAGGCGAGTTCACTGACCACCGCCCCGCCCGTACCGGTCTGGGCCTTGTCGATCAGCCCCTGCAATTCCGCCGTCCGCGTCGCAAGCGACTTCCGTTCGGCCTCGAGCTGCTTGCAGTCATAAAGATCGTATTTCGCGGGATCGACAAAGGCGCCCGAAACCATGCCGTCACCCATGCTGGCGCAGCCGCCGAGATATCCGGCCACAACGAGCAACGACGCCATCGCGGCGGCGCGCGTCGGCAGGCGGAAACGGGGCAGAGATGCGATCATCGTGACTTTCTAGCCGGGCAGGATTGACGTTGCGTAAAGCAGCCGCCGGTGGCCGGATTGAGGCTGAGCAAAACGGCCCCTGAATCTATCGGAAAGACCGGTTTTGCTTTCAGCGCGCGCCTCCGTTATGCAGATAGCGTCCCCAAGATGGACGTCGATCTATCGGAATCAATAGAACGACAGCGGGCGTGGCGAAATGGTAGACGCAAGGGACTTAAAATCCCTCGGTTCGAGAGAGCTGTGCCGGTTCGAGTCCGGCCGCCCGCACCAACTCCGCCTGAACGAGTTAAATGGTGATAATCTTCTTTGACAGCATGAATTGCCTGACCACATCCACATCGAGCGGCTTCGGCAGCCTAGCCGCATGTATGTGATTTAGCAGCTGTAAATTCCTCCGGGCAGGCTTGCTGCTGAGCGTTCTGCTTCTATTTTTTCGCAATGCCTTCTCGAGCACATCTTCGGCGGCAACACATCGGCAAAGTTGCGCATCGACAGTTACTATCAACCGGAAGAGCACGTCGCAGAAGCCAACCACACCTCGCAGATGAAGGGTTATTCGTTGATCTTCAATAACCGGGTCGAAGACCAAATCTCCCTTCATCCCCAATGACACTTTGTCAGAAACAGGGACAAAAGCGTTGTAAGCGTCCACGGCCTCTCTGGTGGCTAACCCGCCGTTATGCATCTGTGCATTTCTCAATTCCTTGAAGAATCGATAGCACGTAACAAGATTTTCAATAATTGGCAGGGAGCATTTAGGACTGCTTGCATATGTTGGATAGAAAGCTGCCTTTATCGTCGCAGATTCGGTCTCGCACAGCTGCTGGAGCGTCGCTGATAAACCCGGCTTACCTGGACGATCATTGAATTGTAGTCTTTTCCCTCTGCCGCTGGGCATCCCGACGCATTTCAGTATCTCGTCGGCCCAGTGCTCGTAGACCGCAAACGCGTTGGTAAGCAATAATCCCGACATATGATGTTTCTGGTCGTCCCATCTCGTCTCAACACACGCCTTCTTTAAATCGGTTCCATGAATGGCGCTGCCGAAGACGAAACGGTCGTGCAGCTGCTTCGGCGTCGCGTCGGGTATCTCTTGTAAAAATCCTCCGACTTGCCAACGCAGGTTCCAGAGAGCAGCCGCCGTTGGCCAAACAAAATCAAAAATCTCCGTAATCTGCGTGGTTGCCACTCGCGTTGGCGGGAAGAAATAGAAGGCCATACTTCGCTCCGAAAGAACCGCAAAACACAACCTTAAATAGTAAAGCTCAATGTATGTGTCCACAGACCTCGGAGGCCGCCGCAGAGGACCAAAAAATGAAGAAGCCGAAAACGACAACAATTGTTCGACGGTGGAATATCTAGAATAATTACGCCCCCGCCACCACAATCCGCGCCCCTGCCCCCTCCATCAGCTTCCGCTGATCCGCTGGTGCACCCGCGCCCGTCACCAGCGTCCAGCGCGGCGGCAACGGTGCCCAGGCGTCCTGTTCGGCGCGGCCGAGCTTGCCGGCGTCGGCGAGCACGATGACGTCCTTGGCCTGCTCCATCATGAGCGATTTCAGCGCGACCTGATCGAGATCCGCCTCGCACAACCCACGGCCGCTGACCACGCCGTCGGCGCTCATGATGGCGCGATCGGCGGTGAGACGCCGCAGCCCCTCGGTGGCCAAGGGTCCCATGGTGCTCATGCTGGTCGAGCGCAGCGCGCCGCCCAGCACCACGAGCTCGATGCTTGGTGCCTTGGCGAGAAAGGGCAGCAGCGCAATATTATTGGTGATGATGCGCAGACGGCGCTGCAGCAGCAGCTTGCCGAAAGCCGCAACTGTCGATCCGGCATCGAGGATCAGCGTGTCGCCATCCTCGATCAGCTCGATTGCGGCGCGCGCGATGGCCTGCTTCTCCTTGCCCTGAACCGAGATGCGCTGGTCGAGCGTGGTCTCTGCGACATGGCCGGTGAGAATCGCACCGCCGTACGTGCGGCGCACCGCATTGTTCTTGGAGAGATGCTGCAGGTCGCGCCGCACGGTGGAGCCGGACACTCCGAAGCGCCGCGCGAGATCGTCGACATCGATCTCTCCCGCATTCAGCGCGTCCAGCAGGCGTGCACGACGTTCCTTGCTGCGCATCGACATGGATGTCCCTGCCCTCTCATCACACTCGTCGTTCCCCGGCAAACCAATTGGTTTGCCCGAGGGCGTCGCCGTCGCCATCGCGGCGACGAAGCTCAGCATGGCTCAAGCACAACGGGATTCCCCGCCACTCCTATTGGAGTGGCTGAGGTTCGCGCGCAAGAGCGTGTGCCCTCAGGCACACCAATTGGTGTGCCTGGGAATGACAGCGCCGAGTTACGCCGCCTTGGCGCCCGGCGCGAGATCCACCGCCTGCCGCAATGCCTCCAGAAGGCTCCGCTCATCGGCGATGCCCTTGCCGGCGATGTCGAAGGCAGTGCCGTGATCGACCGAGGTGCGGATGACCGGCAGACCGACCGTGATGTTCACGCCGGATTCCAGACCCAGCACCTTGATCGGGCCATGGCCCTGATCGTGATACATCGCCACCACCATGTCGTAGTCGCCGCGCCCGGCGAGGAAGAACAGCGTATCGGCCGGCAGCGGACCGCGCACGTCCCAGCCCTTCTTCTGGCAGGCTTCCACGGCCGGCGTGATCTTCTCGGCTTCCTCGCCATAGCCGAACAGGCCGTTTTCACCCGCATGCGGGTTGATGGCGCAAACGCCGATCTTCGGATTCTTGATGCCGGCCTTGACCAGCACTTCATGGCCACGCGTGATGACGCGTTCGACCAGACCCGGCTCGATCTTCTTGATGGCGTCGATCAGGCCGATATGCGTTGTCACGTGAATCACGCGCAACTTGGGCGACACCAGCATCATCGAGACTTCCGGCGTGCCGGTCAGATGTGCGAGCAGTTCGGTATGGCCGGGATATTTGTGACCGGCCGCATGCAGCGCTTCCTTGGACAGCGGCGCGGTGCAGATGCCCTGCGCGATGCCGGCCTGGACGATCTCGACGGCCTTCTCGATGAAGCGGTAGGCCGCCTCGCCTGCGATCGGGGAGTTCTGCCCGAACGGCAGGTCTTCGGGCACGATCTTCAGATCCACGCACTGCACGTTGTTCGAGGCGAAATTCGCCGCCCTTGCATCGGCGAGCGAGTCGACGCCGATCCTGGCGCCGACGATCTCGCCGGCCTTGCGCAGGCGATTGGCGTCGCCGATCACCAGCGGATTGCACATCGTCAGCATTTCCGGATGGGCGAAGGCCTTCATGATCACTTCGGGCCCGATGCCTGCGGGATCGCCCATGGTGATCGCAATGGTCGGACGGGTCATGTGAAGCTTCCTTGCGTTCGGACAGTGTGAAGACGTTCGCGAATTTTGATCAGGCTGTTCTCGTCGCCAAAGGCGCCGGCCTTGGTGGCGATCGGAACGGACAATGCACCAAGCGTCAGCCCGAGCGAAACGCCGGGCTCGATCTCGTCGGCCAGACGGATGCCGTTGACGCCGAAGCGTGACAGCAATGCCGCGGCGGTCTCGCCACCGGTGGCGGCAAAGGCGCCGATGCTGGACGCCACCGGCATCAGCGCATCGGCGAGATTCTGCGCAAGCTGCGGGCCGAGCGACATTTTCGGATTGTCATCCATCACGATCTCGACCAGCACGTCGCCGCCTGCGGTCAATCCTTCGGTCACGCGCGCGGCCAGTGCCGCCTGTCCGGCCTTGTCGCCGAGCAGGACTTCGGGTGTGACAGGCAGATGAGCGACGGTGCCGCTGGCGACCAGCTTGCGCGCTGCGGAGCGCGACGCACCCGCGAGCGATCCGACCACGATCAGGGTGCCGTAGATGCTGGTCGGAATTTCCAGCTTCTCGGCGGCACTGGTGTCATCGAGCGCAGCCAGCGCATGCGCGAGCCCGGCACTGCCGATGAACAGCGTCGCCGGTGAAATCTTCAGACTGGCTTCGGCAATCAAATGCAGGTCGTGCTCGGTCTCGGCATCGCAGATGGCAACGACGCTGTCACCGGACGCGATACGCGCAAGGTGCGCCTTGAGATCGCCGCCGCGAATGGTCGCAAGCAGCACCTTCTCGCTGCGCACGCCAGCCGACGCCAGCACGTCAGCAATGTCGGCAGTGTCGTAAGTGTGATCGCGCTTCCACACTTCGGCTTCTTCCAACGGACGACCGCCAACAACGACGCGGCCGTCGACCGTGGTCCGGTTGGTTGCCGGAAAGGCCGGCGCGAAGATACCAAAGGCCGAACCCGACTGCGCCTTGAGATGCGCCAGCGCAGCCGCTGTCTCGGACGCCGGCTGTCCGCGCAGCGTGGAGTCGATTTTCTTGAACAGGAGCCGGTCCGGCTCCATCAATTGTTGCAGCACGTCGGCGTGACGACGCGCAGCGGCCTCGGCCGTGAGGCCGCGGCTCGCTGCATCATAGGAGAGAACCGGATGCTGGTGATCCCCGGCTGTTGCCGCCCCGGCGCCTGCGATCTCGCCCCAGGTCACGGCAGCCGCAAGGCCCCGGCGACCGAAGGCGATGGCGCAGTCCGCTGCACCGGTGAGATCGTCGGCGAGGATCAGCCAGCGACCAGCCATCTTAGCGCCCAGCCACTGGTGCGGGGGACGCGACGCCCGGCGCAGCAGGCGTCGCCGCCTCTTCGCCCGGCTCGACATCGCGGCCGACAATGCCGGCAACCCACGAGGTGAGGATCGGCGTCAGGATCGCGGTCACAACCACACAGGCCGCGATGAGGATAGTCGCCGGACCGGCTGCATCCGCATAGGCCGGATTGGCTGCAGCGACGATCGCAGGCACAGCCGCCGCATTGCCGGCAGTCGACGCCGCAGCAACACCCGCAACGCCGTTGCCGCCGGTGAGACGGTCAACGAGGAACAGCGGGATGCCGGTCACGATGACGACGGCAACGCCCATGCCCACGCCAAGCAGACCTGCCTGCCAGACCTGCGTCAGGTTCAGGCCGGTGCCGAGCGCGAAGGCGAAGAACGGGATCATCACAGGCACGGCCTTGCTGAGGAAGTCGCGCAGTTCGCGGTCGAGATTACCGAGGATCATGCCGGCCACCAGCGGCAGGATGGCGCCCACGAGGGCAGGCCACTGGAACGACGACAGACCGGCAACGCCGAGCGTCACCATGGTCAGGAACGGGCCGCTTTCCAGCGTCATGATGCTGTAGGCACCGACATCGCGCGGACGGCCGTACTGGCCCATCAGCGCCATGTAGAGACCGCCATTGGTGTCGTTCATGGCGGCGACGATCGCCAGCGTCGACACGCCTGCGAAGATGCCGGCGGTGACCGGCGCTTCACCGAGGAAGCGGCCGAAGATCAGGCCCAAGATAATTGCGGTACCGACCTTCACGATCATCAGGGCGCCGCCCTTCTTCACGATATAGGGGGTCGCCTTGAAATCGATGCTCGCGCCCATGCACACATAGAACACGGCGAGGATGCTGAGGGCGCCGCCGGAGAACAGCGCGCCGGTGAAGGAGCCGAAGAACTTCGGGGTGGTCGGGGCAAAAGTCGCGAACAGTGCGCCGATCAGCAGCGGCACCGTCATCATGCCGCCCGGCACCTTCTCAATCGCCCGCTTAATTGGAATCTGCATGGTCTATTTCCTTCCCGCGTCCTGCGCGTCACTGATTATTCTGCGCAATTTCCCTCAGGAGCCCCTGCGCACATCGCCCGATATGCGCAAATTACGCAGACATCAAACACTTTTTGCGCAATTTGCGCAATTTCTAAAAATTAGTTAAGTGACCAAGGTATTTCCGTAAGCTATCCACAGCGACCGTTTCGCTGACCGGAACGGCGAGCCCTGCAATGCGCGGCGTGGAACACAAACAGGCGGCAACGGGTGAACCGCTGCCGCCTGTTTGCCTGTCAGACCGGTGAATTAAAGGTCGAGAACCAGGCGATCCTTCGCCGACCCTGCCACGCAGACCAACAGGCTGCGTTCGCGCTCCGCCGGCGACAGCACACGGTCGCGATGCACCGGCTGCCCTTCCAGCCAGTCCACCTTGCAGGAGCCGCAGATGCCGCCGCAACAGGATGCGGGCACGTCGATGCCGATATCTGTCAGCGCCGACAGCATGGTCTGCCCTGCCGCCACAGTGATTTCCCGCTGCGACCTCGCCAGCGCGAGCACATAAGGCTTCGCATCCGGATCGACCGGCAGCGGTGGCGGCACGAAGCGCTCGATATGAACACAGTCGGCGGGCCAATCGCGTGACGCCTGCTCGAAGTCGTCGATCATGGCGTCGGGTCCGCAGCAGGCGAGCGCAACATCCGACAGCGGCCTGCCAATCAGCGCCCCCACGTCCGGACGTTGCCCGACGGATGTATCGTGGATCACCACATGACCGGACTGGCGCAACGGCGCGAGCAAATCGGCAAGCGGCGGCGCGCCGCGCGCAATCATGTGCAGCGTGAAGTTCGAACGGCCGGTGCGCTTGAGCCAGGCCGCGGCCGACAGAAACGGTGTCACGCCGATGCCGCCGGCAACGAAAGTAAAGCGTGTCACCTCCGCGGCGAGATCGAGTCCGCCGCGCGGCAGCGTGACGCCGATCGTATCGCCGACCTTGACCTCGTCATGCAGCACGATCGAACCGCCCCGCCCTCCGGCCTCGCGCTTCACCGCAACGACATAGCGCCTGTCATCGGCGGGATCGTTGCAGAGCGAATAGGTCCGCACCAATCCGCCGGGCAGATGCAGATCGATATGCGCGCCCGGCCGGAACGGCGGCAGCTCCCAGCGATCGGGATCGACCAGCGAGAATACCTTGATGTCCCTGCCGCCGTCCTCGATCTTGTCGACGATGGTCCTGACCCTGGTGATCGGCACCGCGTTCATTGCACGTTCCGCACGGCATCGCCGACGCGCACGGTGCCGCCCTGCAGGATCTTGCAGTTGAGGCCGGAGCGATTGATCAGCGGATCGAAGATCGCCTTGCCGGTGATCTCCTCGATATGCCGGCACGGGATCGACAACCGCGTCGATTCCAGCAGTACCTCGCCGAGCCAGAACCGGCGGCCGACCAGATGCGTCAGCGGCACGCCAGCTACGGTGACATTGCGGCGATGTTCTGCGGGGGCGAGATCGATATTGTGATCGCGCTTCAGGGCCATCAGCGTCTCGTATTCGAACAAGGTGACCTGACGCCCCTCTTCAGGCTTGTGCGAATAGAACCCCTCCTCGCGGCCGATCATGTAGCGGTCGCCCTCGATGCCCTTGCCGGCGATCAAGGTGAGTTCGGGCATTTCACGCATCGGCAGGAACGCGCGCGGCGTGATGTGAAGATAACGCACCACGCCGGTCCATGACGGGACCACGGCGCCGGGTACGGGCTTGGCAGTCAACATATCGAGCATCGCTCAACTCCTTCTGCGGATGTCATCATCGCAGTCATCGGCGGGCCAAGGAAGAACGGGGCGGCAGACGTGCCGCCGCCCCGTTGCCGTCAGGTCAGTTCCTTGTTGGCCATTTCCGGCGCAAAGGATGTGGCGATCGCGGTGATGCAGGCGCAGACGATCAGGAACACCGAGACCGGCCAGGTCGCACCGGCCCAGGTCATCAGCGATGCCGCGATCAGCGGGCTGAGGCCGCCCGAAATGGCCGCGCCGACCTGGAAGCCGAGCGAGGCACCGCTATAGCGCAGCTTCGCGGTGAACAGTTCCGAATACCAGGGCGCGCCGATCCCGAACATCACCATCTGGCCGAACGAGATCGCGACAACGATGGTCAGGATCACGATGGTCGGATCGCGCGTATCCAGCAGCCAGAACATCGGGAATGCGAAGGCCGCACAGAACGCGCAGCTCGCATAGAACATCGCCTTGCGTCCGACCTTGTCCGACAGCCAGCCGAAGAACGGGATAGAGAACAGCGCAACGAAGGATGCAATGAAGGCGCCGTTCAGCACCAGCCCGCGCGACAGGCCGAGCTTCGATGTCGCATAGGACATGATGAACACGCCGGCGATGCTGGCATAGGCGATTTCGGAGATCTTAAGGCCGACCGCGGTGAAGAACGGACGACGGTGATACTTGAAGATGTCGACGATCGGCATCCTGGCGACTTCGTTCTTCGCTTTCAGCGCGCGAAACGCCGGCGTCTCTTCCATGCTCATGCGGATCCACAACCCGACGCCGACCAGCAGGATCGAGAGCACGAACGGAATGCGCCAGCCATAGCTCATGAAGTCTTCTTCGGGCAGTTGCGACACCAGTGCGAACATGCCGATGGCCGCGAGATTGCCGACAGGATTACCGACCTGCACCATGCTGCCCAGGAAGCCGCGTTTATGCGTCGGGCAATTCTCCACCACCATCAGCACCGCACCGCCCCACTCGCCGCCAAGGCCGATACCCTGCAGGAAGCGCAGCGCGATGAGCAGGATCGGCGCTGCGATGCCGATCTGCGCGTAAGTGGGCAGCAGGCCGATGGCGAAAGTGCCGAGGCCCATCACCATGATCGTAATGGCCAGCATGGCCTTGCGGCCGACGCGGTCGCCATAGTGACCGAAGATCGCCGCACCCAGCGGACGGGCGAGGAAGCCGACGGCATAGGTGCCGAAAGCCGCAATGGTTGCGAGCGCGGGATCACCGGCGGCGAAGAATACTTTATTGAATACCAGCGCGGTGGCCGCGCCGTAGATCAGGAAGTCATACCACTCGACGGCGGTGCCGATCACGCTCGACCAGACGATCTTGCGCAGCGCTGCTGCCTCGTCGGGACTCGCAGCACTCGTGGCTGCATTGAATTCTTCTGCGACGGTCATGATCACTCCTTCAAAAGACATGTTCAGTTTCAGGCGCGTGGTCTCGTTCCGCGCCGCGACATCTCGCGGCGCAGTCAGGGTCTTCTCGTGAACTTCCTCTGATTCTTCGGTCGCCTCAGCGGGGGCTGACGACCTCTCAACGACTGTCCAAAATCCAACATGTTTACTGCTGGAAATCAACGTCACCAAAATCGGCATCTGATGAGGGAAGCGGCAGAAATCGCAGATTGCACGTATCCGAGGCGAAATTTCGCGTAATTCGCCGGACTTTGCCTAAATTATCGTTGCCGATGCCGGAAATATCTGCAGCAGTGTTTTCCATGGGAAACAGCCACTCATCACCCATCCTGTGTCACGCCAATGGGAATGGGACAGCCCTTCCGCGATCGATGCCCGTTCTCTAAAAGACCAGCTATCCAAAAGAGCCTGCGCTCAACGAGGAGACCGACATTGCTCGATGTCAGCAAAAACGCTGTGGGCTTCAACCTGCGCCAGCTTCGCACGGCGAAGGGATTGACGCTGGATCAGCTCGCCACCCAGAGCGAGCTGACGCGCGGCTATATCTCGCTGGTCGAGCGCGGGCTGAAAACGCCATCGGTCAACGCGCTGCTACGGCTGGCCGCGGCGCTCGATGTGAACGTCACCTATCTGTTCGATCCTAACCCGACGCCAGCTCCCCGCTACACGTTGTTCCGCCAGAGCGAGCAGCAGACGCCAATGCAGAACGACGGCGTCGATCTTCTGGCGCTGGCGGCGGGCCGGACCCGCAAGATGATGGAGCCGTTCCTGATCCGGCCGCCGCTGAAATTCGCGCGACGCTCATCGCATGCCGGCGAGGAATTCCTGTTCGTCATATCAGGCGAGATGGTGATCAAGATCGAAGACGAGGAAATCGGCCTGAAAAAAGGCGACTGCCTGTATTTCTCCGGCGAGACGCCGCACTGGGTGCGCAGCGTCGGCAAGCCCAAGGCCGAGGTGCTGCTGGTCGTATCCGCCGCCTCGCCCGAGCGCTGAGACACGTCACCAAAGAACTCGCGTCAAATTTCTGCAGTCCAGAAACAGAAACGCCGGCCTGATCACTCAGGCCGACGCTTATGTTGATCAAACCAGTCCGCCGCAGCGGCGCCGGTTACTCCTTCTTGTCGATGTTCCAGAACACCGGGGTTGCCGCGCCGGGCAGAACGCCGGTCAGCGAGGCGCGCCAGACGCTGGGGTTCTGATATTCGCCGAGCGGGATGTAGATGACCTCATCGTAAACGAGCTTCTGAATGTCCGACGCGAGCTTTTTCTGCTCGGCGGCATCGGTGGTGCGCGAGAACTTGTCACGCAGCTCTTCCAGAGCTGCGTTTTCGGTCCAGCCGAACCAGCCGCCGTTGGCCTTACCCTTGCCCGACGTCGAGACGTTGGCGATCGGGTTCAGAATGTCCGCAACGACCCAGTTGGTGAAGAACATGTTCCAGCCGCCTTCCTTGACCGGCTTCTGGCTGGCGCGACGGGTGACCACCGTCTGCCAGTCGGTGGCCTGCACATCGACCTTGAAGCCGGCATCGCGCAGCTGCTGCGCCGCCACGATCGGCTGGGCCTTCAGTGTCGACACATCGGTCGGCGCCATGATCGTGACCGGCGTACCGTCATAGCCGGATTCGGCCAGCGCCTTCTTGGCGTCCGCCAGACCGTTGCCCTTGGTCAGGCTCTCCGACCCGACATCGGTCGCGTTCGGCGTACCGCAGCCGAACACAGCGCCGCAGACCTTGTAATATTCAGGATTGCCGACCAGCGCGTCGAGCACCGGCTTCTGGCTCATCGCCAGGAATGCCGCGCGGCGAACCTTGGGATTGTCGAAGGGCGGATAGAGGAAGTTCATGCGGCCCAGCGTCTGGAAGCCGAGCGTGTTCAGAACCTCGATCTTCAGTTCCTTGTCCTTTTGCAGGATCGGCAGCATGTCGAACGGCGCGTTCTCCATGAAGTCGATGTCGCCGGACTGCAGCGCGTTCACCGCGGTCTGCGCATCGGGCATCGTGATCCATTCGACACGGTCGACCTTCACGACCTTGCCACCCGCGGTCCAGTCCGCCGGCTCCGAACGCGGCACGTAGTCCTTGTTCTTCTCGTAGACGGCCTTCACGCCCGGCTGGAATTCGGACTGCACGAACTTGAACGGACCCGAACCGATCTGCTCGGAGATCGCCTTGTCGGCCGGGGTCTCGGCGATGCGCTTCGGCATCATGAACGGTACGACCGAAGACGGCTTGCCGATCGATTCCAGCACCAGGCCGTAGGGCTCCTTGAGCGTCAGCGTGATGGTCTTGGCGTCTGTCGCCTCGAGGCTCTTGGTGAAATCCATGAGCTTCTGGCCCATGCCGTCACGCTTGCCCCAGCGCTGCAGCGACGCAACGCAATCTTCCGCGGTCACCGGCTTGCCGTCGTGCCATTTCAGGCCATCACGCAGCGTGAAGGTGTAGACGAGCTTGTCGTCCGACACCTTGAAACTCGCCATCTGCGGCTGGACCTTGAACTTCGAGTCCATGGCCAGCAGCGTGTCGTAAACCATGTAGCCATGATCGCGCACGATATAGGCCGTCGTGATGATCGGATCGAGCACACGCAGATCCGAATGCATCACCGCCGAGATCGTCTTGCCGGCCGCGAATGCCGGCGACGACAGCGACGGCAGTGCAAGCGCGGCCGCAAGAGCGATGCCCGGCAACGTCAGTTTCGTGAAGGCTGCGGACTGCCGCCAACGGGACATGATAGACATTCGATCTCTCCTGACTGGAATCTGACCATCGGTCGATGATTGCTTATGCAATGCGATCCATTTTTAAGCGCCGCCTCGCATTGTCTTTATCGTTTAGGCTTCAAAGACTTGCATCAAGCACGGTGCGCGTCAATCGTGATTTCGACACGATGCATCGGCGCGCTGAGGATTGCATCGCAACACCCATCATCAACTTGTAGAGGCGATTGCCCTGCTGCCAAGTCACGCATCAACGCGCGCGACAAGCAGATCATGGCTGCGACCATCGAGCGCATCGCCTTGCTCGGACCAGCGAGCCGGTTGTCCCCAGGGCTTGCAAGGACGAAGGGAGCACCTTCGCAAAAAAACAAACGCCGGCCTGATCACTCAGGCCGGCGTTCCATGACTTCAAACAGGCCGCCGCAGCGGCGCCGGTTAGTCCTTCTTGTCGATGTTCCAGAACATCGGAATGGCAGCGCCCTGGGTGACGCCGGTCAACGACGTCCGCCAGATGCTCGGCACCTTGTATTCGCCAAGCGGGATGTAGATCGCCTTGTCGTAGATTTCCTTCTGCACCTCTGCAGCGAGCTTCTTCTGCTCCTCCGGCGTGGAGGCGCGCGCATATTTGTCGCGTAGAACTTCCAGCTCAGGATCTTCGCTCCAGCCGAACCAGCCGCCATTGCTCTTGCCACGGCCGGAGGTCGCGACATTGCTGATTGGATTGAGAATGTCGGCACCGACCCAGTTCGAGAAGAACATGTTCCAGCCGCCTTCCTTGACGGGCTTCTGGCTCGGACGACGGCTGAGCACCGTCTGCCAGTCGGTGGCCTGCACCTCTACCTTGAAGCCAGCATCGCGGAGCAACTGCGCAGCAACGATCGGCTGTGCCTTCAGCGTGGTCACGTCAGTCGGGGCCATGATGACCACCGGCGTACCGTCGTAACCAGCCTCGGCGAGCAGCTTCTTGGCCTCTGCGACGCCGTTGCCCTTCACCAGGCTTTCCGAACCGACATCGGTGGCATTCGGCGTATCGCAACCGAACACGGCACCGCAGACCTTGTAATATTTGGGATCGCCGACCAGCGCATCGAGCACCGGCTTCTGGTTCATCGCCAGAAACGCGGCACGACGAATCTTCGGATTGTCGAAGGGCGGGTTGAGGAAGTTCATGCGGCCGAAGGTCTGGAAGCCCAGAGGATTGAGCACTTCGATCTTCAGCTCCGGATCCTTCGCCAGGACCGGCAGCAGGTCGTAGGGACCATTTTCCATGAAGTCGATGTCACCCGACTGCAGCGCATTCACCGCGGTCTGTGCATCGGGCATGGTGATCCATTCGACGCGATCGACCTTCACCACCTTGCCGCCGGCCTGCCAGTCGGCCGGCTCGGAGCGCGGCTTGTACTCCTTGAACTTCTCGTAGACCGCCTTTACGCCGGGCTGGAATTCGGACTGCACGAATTTGAACGGGCCCGAACCGACCTGCTCGGCAATCGACTTGCCTGCCGGCGTCTCGGCGAGACGCTTCGGCATCATGAACGGCACCAGCGATGACGGCTTGGCGATGGAGTCGAGCACCAGGCCGTAGGGCTCCTTCAGCGTCAGCACGATGGTCTTGGCGTCGGGCGCCTCGATGCTCTTGGTGAAGTCCATGAGCTTCTGGCCCATGCCGTCATTGCGGCCCCAGCGCTTCAGCGACGCCACGCAATCCTCAGCCGTCACCGGCTGGCCGTCATGCCACAGCAGGCCGTCGCGCAGGGTGAACGTATAGGCAAGCTTGTCGTCGGAGACCTTCCAGTCCGCCATCTGCGGCTTGACCTCGTATTTCGAGTTCATGCCGAGCAGCGTGTCGTAAACCATATAACCGTGATCGCGGACGATATAGCCGGTCGTGATGCCGGGATCGATCACGCGCAAATCGGAATGCATCACTGCGGTGATGGTCTTGCCTGCAGCATGCGCGGGCGACGACAGCACCGGCAGCGCGAGCGCAACGGCCACTGCCAGGCCCGGCAGCGACAATTTCGTGAAGGCAGCAGAACGCTGCCAACGTGACATATTAGACACTCAATCTCTCCTGACTGGATTCTCATCATCGATCGACGATCGATTGTGCAGCGCGATAGAATTTTAGGCTGCTTCGCGTATTGCCTTTATGATTTAGGCATCAAAGCCTTGCATCAAGCGCGATGCGGGTCAATCGTGCTTTGCTGCGATGCATCGGTGCGCCGATGCATAGCGACGCACATCATCGATTTGCAAAGGCGATTGCGCTGCTGCTAAGTCCCCCCGAACGCGCGCAACATGCATATTGTTGCCGACGATCCACGACAGAAATTCTCATTCAAGAGGAATGACCTGATGAACCCCGCCGATCTCCCCTTCGATCTCGAAAACATGTTGCAGGGCCTGCGCGTCTGGGTCGAATGCGAGAGCCCGACATGGGATGCGAATGCGGTCAACGGCATGCTCGATCTCGCCGCGCGCGACATGCAGATCATGGGTGCGACCATCGAGCGCATCGCGGGGCGCATGGGATTCGGCGGCTGCATCCGCGCACGTTTTCCACATCCGAAATTCGGCGAGCCCGGCATCCTGATCGCGGGGCACATGGATACGGTGCACCCGATCGGCACCATCGAGAAACTGAAATGGCGCCGCGACGGCGAGCTCTGCTACGGCCCCGCAATCTGCGACATGAAGGGCGGCAATTATCTGTCGCTGGAAGCGATCCGCCAGCTCGCACGCATCTCCTATACGACGCCGTTGCCGATTACCGTCCTGTTCACGCCCGACGAGGAAGTCGGCACGCCGTCGACCCGCGACATCATCGAGGCCGAGGCCGCGCGTAACAAATACGTGCTGGTGCCGGAGCCCGGCAGTGCGAACAACGGTACCACCTCCGGCCGTTACGCCATCGCCCGCTTCAATCTCGAAACCATCGGCCGCCCCAGCCATTCCGGCGCGACACTGTCGAATGGTCGCTCCGCGATTCGCGAAATGGCGAAGAAAATCGTGCAGATCGACGAGATGACCGGACCGGATTGCACCTTCAGCGTCGGCGTCGTGCATGGCGGACAATGGGTCAATTGCGTGGCTTCGTCCTGCACCGCCGAAGCGCTGAGCATGGCCAAGCGCCAGGAGGATCTGGATGCCGGCGTCCAGCGTATGCTCGCGCTCGCGGGAACCGAGAATGACGTGACCTTCAAGGTCACCCGCGGCGTCACCCGTCCTGTGTGGGAACCGAGCCCAGCCACCATGGCGCTGTTCGAGAAAGCCAAGGCCATCAATGCAAGCCTCGGACTGCCCGAATTGACCCATGGCAGCAAGGGCGGCGGTTCGGACGGTAATTTTACCGGCGCGATGGGTATCCCGACCCTCGATGGGCTCGGCGTTCATGGCGCCGACATGCACACGCTCAACGAATATATCGTTGCGCAGAGCCTGGTCGACCGCGGCCGCCTGATGGCGGGATTGCTGGCGACCCTCGATTGATGCAATCGTCGCCCGGTTCGCGTCGTGCATGGCATGGCGCGAACCGTGGGTGGCACAGGATTTGCTCCCTCAGATCATTAGCGAACTTCGGGTTGAGGCAAGTTGCGACGGTGATTCAGTGTTTCTCGAAGAATTCTGTGTTCTCGCGAACAATGACGATCAAGAGCAGCGAGCCCGTGACGTTTCCAGTTGACCGACGCGGTCCAGTTACGTTCGATCAACACCACCAATAGGAAAGCGCCATGCTCGGATACCTCATTCGCCGGATTCTTGCGGCCATACCCGTCATGGGTGTGGTGGCCCTGTTTGTCTTCCTGCTGCTTCGGCTGACACCCGGCGATCCTGCTGCGATCATCGCCGGCGATAACGCAACACCCGAGCAGCTCGACCGTATCCGGACGCAGCTCGGTCTCAACGAACCGCTCTATACCCAGTTCTTTAGCTGGGTTTGGCGGCTGCTGCATGGTGACCTCGGCACGTCGCTGATTTCCAACGTGCCGGTGCTGCAGATGGTCAGCCAGCGCGTCGAACCTTCGCTCAGCGTCGCACTCAGCGTCATGCTGCTCTCGATCCTGGTCGCGGTGCCGCTCGGCATCATCGCGGCCTGGAAGCACGGCACCTGGATCGACCGCTTTGTGATGGCGCTGTCGGTGATCGGCTTCTCCGTGCCCGTCTTCGTGATCGGTTATGTGCTGGTCCAGATCTTCGCGATCGAACTGCGCTGGGTGCCGGTGCAGGGCTTCCGCAGCATCTTCCGCGGCTTCGGGCCGTTCTTCGAGCGCATCATCCTGCCGACCTGCGCGCTGTCCTTCATCTATGTCGCGCTGATTGCGCGCATGACACGGGCCGCGATGCTCGATGTGCTCGGCGAAGACTATGTCCGCACCGCGCGAGCCAAGGGGATCAACGAGGGCGGTGTGCTGTTCCGCCATGCGCTGCGTAACGCCGCCGTGCCGGTCATTACGGTGATCGGCACGGGCTTCGCGCTGCTGATCTCCGGCGTCGTCGTCACCGAAAGCGTATTCAACCTGCCCGGCATCGGTCGCCTGACCGTCGATGCCGTGCTGGCGCGGGATTTTCCCGTGATCCAGGCCATGATCCTTTTGACCTCGGGCGTCTATGTCGGCGTCAACCTGCTCATCGACCTTGCCTACGCGCTGCTCGATCCCAGAATTCGTTACTAGGAACTCTCATCTGATGGCGATCGACTCCCTTCCCAATGCCGCCCTGCCCTCGCGCAGCGGCCCGTCACTCGGCTTTCTCACGGCAACGCCGATCATCGCAATCGCGACGGTCTGCCTGACACTCGTGATCCTGTCGGCGATCTTCGCACCATGGCTCTCGTCGCATGATCCGCAATTGCTGGCGCCTGCCCTGCGGCTGAAGCCAGCAAGTTCGGAATATTTGCTCGGCACCGATGCCTATGGCCGCGACGTGCTGGCGCGCATTCTCTATGGCGGCCGCATCTCGCTGCTGATCGGCCTCGGTGCCGCCGTCACCAGCATCAGCATCGGCCTGTTCATCGGCCTCGTGTCCGGCTTCTTCAAATGGGTAGACGCGATCATGATGCGCGTGATGGACGGCCTAATGGCCATGCCGAGCGTGCTGCTGGCCATCGCCGTGGTGTCGCTGTCCGGCGCCAGCCTGACCACCGTGCTGATCGCCATCACGATCCCGGAAATTCCCCGCGTCGCGCGGCTGGTCCGCTCGGTGGTGCTGTCGGCGCGCGAAGAACCCTATGTGGAAGCCGCGATCTCGCTCGGGACCAGTATGCCGAAGATCATGTGGCGGCATCTGATGCCGAACACAGTGGCGCCGCTGATCGTCCAGGGCACCTATGTCGCGGCATCGGCGATCCTCACCGAGGCGATCCTGTCGTTCCTCGGCGCCGGCATCAGCCCGGAAACCCCGACCTGGGGCAACATCATGGCCGAAGGCCGCGCGTTCTTTCAGATCAAGCCATCGCTGATCTTCTGGCCCGGCCTGCTGCTGTCGATCGCGATTCTTTCGGTCAACCTGATCGGCGACGCAGCGCGTGACGCGCTCGACCCGCGTATGAAACAGCGGGAGGCAGGCAAGTGAGCGACGCCGTGAACAGCAATATCAACAAGACCGATGTGAACACCCGCCCGATGGTTCTCGAAATCGACAACCTCGTCGTCGGTGTCGGCAAGACCGGCGCCGGCAAGAAGATCATCGACGGCATCTCGCTGCAGGTCCGCCAGGGCGAAACCGTCTGCGTGGTCGGCGAAAGCGGCTCCGGCAAATCGGTGACTTCGCTCTCCACCATGGGCCTGCTGCCGAAGGATTCGCTGAAAGCCATCGGCGGCAGCATCAAGCTGGCCGGCGAAGACGTCTTGAAAGCGAGCGACCGCCGGCTGCGCCAGCTCCGCGCCACAACGATGGCGATGATCTTCCAGGAGCCGATGACCGCGCTCAATCCGGTCGTCCATGTCGGCAAGCAGATCGACGAGGTGCTGCGGACCCATACCAGCCTCGGCGCCAGCGCACGCCGCGCGCGCATCCTCGACATGATGGAGCAGGTGCGGCTTCCTGACGTGAAGCGCATCTTCGCCTCCTACCCGCATCGCCTCTCCGGCGGCCAGCGCCAGCGCATCATGATCGCCATGGCGCTCGTACTGGAACCGAAGCTGTTGATCGCCGACGAGCCGACCACCGCACTCGACGTCACCACGCAGAAACAGATCCTCACGCTGATTCGCGACCTGCAGAAGGATCACGGCACGGCGGTCCTGTTCATCACCCACGATATGGGCGTGGTGGCCGACATTGCCGACCGCGTCGCGGTGATGCGCCAAGGCCGCCTGGTGGAGACCGGAACGCTGCAGAACATTCTCAGCGCGCCGACCATGGACTACACCCGCAACCTGCTGTCGGCTGTGCCGAGCCTGGTGCCGCGTCCGCCGCGTATCGAAGCGGGCTTCAATCCGATCGTGCTGGAAGCCAATGAGCTCGGCAAGGTCTATCGTGAGCGGTCCTTCTTCGGCAAACCGCGTGAGGTCCACGCAGCGCAGGATGTGACGCTGACACTGCGCAAGGGCCGCACCCTCGGCATCGTCGGTGAAAGCGGCTCCGGCAAATCCACCGTGGCGCGCTGCATCGTTCGCCTGATCGATCCGACCTCCGGCGGCATCCGCCTCGCCGGCCGCGAGATTTCCGATCTGTCGCGCCATACGCTGCAACCGCATCGCAAGAAGATCCAGATCGTCTTCCAGGACCCCTATCGCTCGCTCAACCCGCGCATCACCGTCGGCGAGTCCATCGCCGAGGGGCCGATCAATTACGGCGCCAAGCGTTCTGTGGCCATGGCCAGGGCGCGCGAACTGCTCGAACTCGTCGATCTTCCGGCCGATGCCGTGTCGCGCTATCCGCACCAATTCTCAGGTGGCCAGCGCCAGCGTATCGCTATCGCGCGCGCGCTTGCACTCGAACCGGAAGTGCTGGTGGCCGATGAAGCCGTCTCTGCGCTCGACGTGTCCGTGCAGGCGCAGGTGCTGCGGCTGCTCGACGACATCCAGACCCGGCTTGGCATCGCCATCCTGTTCATCACCCACGATCTGCGTGTTGCAGCGCAAATCTGCGACGACGTGGCGGTCATGCAGCATGGCCGTGTCGTGGAACAGGGACCCGCGGCGGAAGTCCTTGCAAATCCGCAACAGCCCTATACGCGCCAGCTGCTTGACGCGGCGCCCGGACGAGGATGGGATTTCGCCAACTTCCGCGCAGTCGACGGCAGCACCACCGTGCCGGCGGCCGTCTAATCCAATCCCGTCATTCCGGGGCGGGCGCAGCGCAAGCTGCGCGCGCCCCGGAATCCCGATGTGCTCATCACTTCGAGATTCCGGGATGCGACTTCGTCAGTTTCGCTGACTTCTTCGCATCCCGGGATGACGACCTTTAATTCAAGTTGAGATGACTTCATGACCCGAATTGCTGTCGGCGGCTTTCTGCACGAGACGAACACTTTCGCGCCGACCAAGGCCACCTATGAGGCCTTTGTGCATGGCGGCGGCTGGCCGTCGATGACCCATGGCGCCGACGTGCTCAAGGTGATGCGTGGCATCAATGTCGGCCTCGCCGGCTTTGTCGAGGAAGCCGAAGCGCGCGGATGGGACCTGATCCCGACTATCGCCTGCGGCGCCAGTCCTTCGGCGCATGTCACCAAGGACGCTTTCGAGCGCATCGTCGGCGAGATGATCGACGGCATCAAGGCGGCGCTCCCGCTGGACGCGGTCTATCTCGATCTGCACGGCGCCATGGTCACCGAGCATCTCGACGACGGCGAAGGCGAGATCACCCGGCGCGTACGCGATGTGATCGGGCCCGATATTCCGTTCGTGGTCAGCCTCGACCTGCACGGCAACATCTCGCCGGAAACGGTCGAATATACCGATGCCCTGATCGGCTATCGCACCTATCCGCATGTGGACATGGCCGACACCGGCCGCGCCTGCGCGCGCCACATGGAACTGCTGCTCGCCGGCAACCGCTTCGCCAAGGCCTTCCGGCAATTGCCGTTCCTGATTCCGATCAGCTGGCAATGCACAAATGACGAGCCGACCAAGAGCATCTATCTGAAACTGGCCGCGCTCGAACACGATCAGGTCCCCACGCTGTCGTTCTGCCCGGGCTTCCCAGCCGCGGATTTTCCGCATTGCTGCCCGAGCGTGTTCGCCTATGGCGTGACCCAGGCCGATGCCGATGCCGCAGCTGACACCATCGTCAAGCTGGTGATGGGACACGAGAACGATTTCGACGGCAAGATCTACACGCCGGACGAAGGCGTGCTGCATGCGATGGAATTGGCGAAGACCCTCACCAAGCCGGTCGTCATCGCCGACACCCAGGACAATCCCGGTGCCGGCGGCGACAGCGACACCACCGGCATGCTGCGCGCGCTGGTGAAGAACAAGGCGGTCAAGGCCGCGACCGGCGTGATCTACGATCCTGCTGCAGCAAAGGCTGCGCATGAGGCCGGCGAAGGCGCCACGATCAAACTTTCCATCGGCGGCAAGTCCGGCATCCCCGGCGATGCGCCCTATGAGAACACGTTCGTGGTCGAGAAACTGTCCGACGGCAAGTTCGTCGCCGATGGCCCCTATTACGGCGGCCGCGACATGGATATGGGCCTCTCCGCCTGCCTGCGCATCGACGATGTGCGCGTTGTCATCAGCTCGCACAAGGCGCAGCTCGCCGATCAATCGATGTATCGCTATGTCGGCATCGAGCCCACCGAGCAGAACATTCTCGTCAACAAGAGCTCGGTGCATTTCCGCGCCGACTTCGAGCCGATCGCCGGCCAGCTCATGATCTGCGCCGCGCCCGGCGCGATGCCGGCGGATACGTCGGTCCTTCCGTGGAAGCATTTGCGCCCGGGCATCCGCCTGAAGCCGAATGGCGAATCATTTACGCCCCAGACCTCATCACCTGCCCTCGTGCCGTGAACGGATAACTTATGCCCACACTCGAACGTATCGACGCCTTCGCCGACGAACTCACCGCCATCCGCCGCGACCTGCACGCGCATCCGGAAATCGGCTTCGAGGAAGTCCGCACCTCCGGCATTGTTGCCGACAAGCTGGCCTCATGGGGCGTCGAAGTGCATCGCGGCCTGGGCGGTACCGGCGTCGTCGGCGTGCTGAAGGGCAAGGGCTCGGGCAGCAAGCGCATCGGACTGCGCGCCGACATGGACGCGCTGCCGATGGAAGAGAACACCAACCTTGCCTGGCGCTCGACCATTCCCGGCCGCTTCCACGGCTGTGGCCATGACGGCCACACCACCATGCTGCTCGGCACCGCGCGCTATCTCGCCGAAACCCGCAATTTCGACGGCACCGTGCATTTCATCTTCCAGCCTGCCGAAGAAGGCCTCGGCGGCGCGCGCGCGATGATCAAGGACGGTCTCTTCAAGCAGTTTCCCTGCGACGAGATCTACGGCCTGCATAACGCACCGGACATGAATCACGGCGAAGTCGGCATCTTCCCCGGCCCCGCAATGGCTGCCGCCGACTTCTTCGACATCACCATCCGCGGCTACGGCGCCCACGGTGCGATGCCGGAACGCTCGAAGGATCCTGTCGTGATTGCCATGTCGCTCGGTCAGGCGATGCAGTCGATCGTCAGCCGCAACGTCAATCCGTTCGAATCCGCCGTGCTGTCGATCACCCAGATCCATTCGGGCTCGGCCTATAACGTCATTCCTGACGACGCCAAGCTCTGCGGTACCGTGCGCTGCTTCTCGGAGAAGGTCCGTCTGCAGATCCGCGAGCGGATGCACGCCTTGGCCGCCGGCATGGCGACGGCGTTCGATTGCGAGATCAAGGTCGATATCCGCGACGGCTTCAGCGTGCTGGTCAATCAGGAAGAACATTCCAAGGCCGTCGAGGACGTCGCACGCACCATCGTCGGCGACGCCAACGTGATCACCGCGTCGAAGCCCAAAATGGGCTCCGAGGATTTCGCCGACATGCTGCATGCCGTGCCGGGCGCCTATTTCTGGGTCGGCCATGAAGGTTCGGTGCCGGTGCACAATCCGGGCTATTATCTCGACGACAAGATCCTGCCCATCGGCGCCAGCATGTTCGCCCGCATCGTCGAAACCCGGCTGCCGATCTAAGCCATTCCGCAGGATGGGTAGAGCGTTTTCGCGAAACCCATCTTGCGGCGTTTGCGATTGATGGGTTTCGCAAGAGCTCTACCCATCCTACAATCGTGCACCCCACATCGTCATTCCGGGGCGCGAGCAGCGTCAGCTGCACGCGAACCCGGAATCCGGAAGTGGCTGGACTCTTCGGGATTCCGGGGTCGCGCCAAATGGCGCGCCCCGGAACGACGAGTGAAACGAAAACAAAAAAACAGGGAAGAAACGCCATGGCCTACGAGACCATCCTCTACAGCGTCGACGAGCAGATCCTCACCATCACGCTCAACCGCCCGGACAAGCTCAACGCCTATAACGCCACCATGCAGGCCGAGCTGATCGACGCGTTCGACAAGGCCGATGCCGACGACAATGTGCGCGCGATCATCGTGACCGGCGCAGGCCGCGGCTTTTGCGCAGGCGCCGACCTCTCATCGGGCGCGAACACCTTCGATCGCGACGCGCGGCGCGGACCGGTAAAGCGGCTCGCCGATGGCGACGTCGATTACAGCGATCCAATGGTGCGCGACGGCGGCGGTCAGGTGACGCTGCGTATCTTTAAATGCCTCAAGCCCGTGATCGCCGCCGTCAACGGCCCCGCCGTCGGCATCGGCGCCACCATGCAGCTCGCCATGGATATCCGCATCGCCTCGGAGGCGGCGCGCTTCGGCTTCGTGTTCTCCCAGCGCGGCATCGTGCCGGAAGCGGCGTCGAGCTGGTTCCTGCCGCGCCTCGTCGGCATCTCGCAGGCACTGGAATGGTGCTATTCCGGCCGCGTTTTCCCGGCGCAGGAGGCCCTTGCCGGCCGTCTCGTCAGCAAGGTGGTGGCGCCAGACGATCTGTTGCCGGCCGCGCGTGCGCTGGCCAAGACCTTCATCGACAAGACGGCGCCGGTCTCGGTTGCCCTGATCCGCCAGATGATGTGGCGCATGATGGGCGCCGACGATCCGATGGAAGCGCACAAGATCGACAGCCGCGGCATCTATGCGCGCGGCCGCTCCGAGGACGTCAAGGAAGGCGTCGTGGCGTTTCTCGAAAAGCGCCCGGCCGAGTTCAAGAACAAGGTCAGCACGGATATGCCGAGCTATTTCCCGTGGTGGGACGAGCGCGACTACAAGTAGGACAACGAATGAATCCGACGCCCTCCCGTCGTCCGTCCGAGGGCGTCGTTTTTCTGCACGGCATCAGCCGGTCGTTTCGATCTCTCATCAAGATGCAACTGGCGGTCGAAGCCGCCGGCTTCGCCACACGGAACGTCGGCTATCCCAGCCGCCAAAAGGCGCTGTCGGCACTGGCCGATGACATCCACCCGGCCATAATGCCGTTCGCTGAAGCCAACGAAGGCTGCACGCATTTCGTCTGCCACTCGATGGGCGGCCTGCTGGCGCGTGCCTATCTGGCGCGGCACCGTCCATCGCGTCTGGGCCGTGTGGTCATGCTGGGCACGCCCAACGGCGGCAGCGAGATCGCCGATCGGCTGAAGGACTGGCCGCTGTATCGGATGTATTTCGGCCCCGCCGGGCAGCAGCTCGTGACCGCGCGCGATGCCGCCACCGAAACACTGTTGCCCGCCGTGGATTATCCGGTCGGTATCATCGCCGGCGACCGCTCGCTCGATCCCATCGCCTCACGCTTCATGCTGCCCGGCGCAGACGACGGCCGTGTCACCGTCGCGCGCACCAGGCTTGACGGCATGACCGATCACATCGTGATCCCCGCCTCGCACGCACTGATGATCCGGAACAAGGAGGCGATCGCACAGACGATCGCGTTCCTGAAGGATGGACGATTCCAGACGGTCCGATAGCAGTTCCATACGCGATGCGCCAAGCATCTGCGGGCAGATCGACTAATGTTTGTCTCAAGCCGCCTTGATCGCAGCCAGGAATCTCTCCACCTGATCGCGCATCTTGCCAGACTGTCGGGCGAGCTCATCCGAGGCCGACAGCACTTGCCCTGCCGACGAACCGGTATCGCCAGCCATATCCGCTACGCCGCTGATGGTGCGCGAAATCTCGTTCGCACCTAGCGCGGCATGTTGCACATTGCGCGCGATTTCTTGCGTCGCGGCGCTCTGCTCTTCCACCGCGCTCGCGATGGAGGATGCGATCTCGTTGATACTGCCGATGGTGCCCGTGATGGCGCGGATGGCATCGACGGCATCGCCGGACGACGACTGGATCGCGGCGATCTGGGCGCGGATTTCCTCGGTGGCCTTCGCCGTCTGGCCGGCAAGACTCTTCACCTCGGACGCCACCACCGAGAAGCCGCGGCCGGCGTCGCCGGCACGGGCAGCCTCGATGGTCGCATTCAGCGCCAGCAGGTTGGTCTGGCTGGCGATTTCGGTGATCAGATTGACGACATCGCCAATGCGCTCGGCTGCGGATGACAGCGCCATCACGGTATCGTTGGTGCGGCCGGCTTCCTCCACCGCCTTCTGGGCAATGGCGGCAGAATGCGAGACCTGACGGCCGATCTCGACCACCGAACTCGACAATTCCTCCGTAGCCGCAGCGACCGTCTGCACATTGGTGGAGGTCTCGGTCGATGCCGCAGTCACGACGGTCGCCTGACGAATGGTTTCGCCCGCCGTGGTCGTCAGCGACTCCGCAGTGCCGTGAAGCTGCGACGATGCCGTGGTCAGCGCCGACAGCAAGGTGCTGATCTCGTCGTCGAACGAGCCGCTGAGTTCCGTCACACGCGCGGTGCGCTGGCTGCGGCGATTGATCTCGTCGGCCTCGCGTGCACTCAGCTCATTGGTCCTGATCATATTGTCCTTGAAGACAGCCACAGCGCGCGCCATGCCGCCAATCTCGTCGCGGCGATCGGTGCCGCCGATCTCGGCGGTCACATCGCCATTGGCAAGATCGGTCATCGAGGCCGACAGCGCACCGATCGGGCGCGTGATGCTGCGCGCCATGGCCAGCACCGCCGCACCGCTGATCAGAAGCGCCAGCAGCATCAGTACCGAGGCCATGGTGAGCGTGCTGGCCGCATCGGCTTTCTTGGTCGCGACGGTCTTCGCGAGCTGATCGGCGAGACCGTCCTCCACTGCTTTCAGGAGATCGATGCGCGCGGTGCTCGCGTCGAACCAGGTCTTGCTGTCGAGCGATTTGAAATCGCCGGTAAGGCCGCCCTGCTCGATGGTCTTGCGCATGGCATCGACGCGCTCGATTGCCGGACCGGACATGGTGCGCGTGAACAACTCCAGCGCTTGCGGCGTCGCCGAAGCGCGGAAGGCCGCGAAGAAACCTTCCTGACCGGCAGCCAGGCCAATGCCGCGCGAAAATGCGGGCAGTTCAAACTTGCCGGCAGCGATGCCACCGGCATTGAGCGCACGCTCCTGCCCCGCACGCTCCTTGCCTTCGATCAGATTGGCATAAGCGGAAACCGCCTTGGAGATATCGTCGTCGGTGCTGAGCTTGGCGATGGCGGTGATGACGGCGATCTGCCTTGCGATGGTCTCGGTCAGACGACCGACGGCGGCAGGCGGCGCGATGGCGAGGCTGTCCACTTCGCTGCGCAGCGCGTCGAGCTTGCCCATCACATCGCTGGCGCGATCCGCGAACGTCGCGAGATCGCTCGCTGCTGCGCGCTTCAACTCGCCCAGGACGGGGACAGCGACAACCCGCTCCGCATCGGTGCGTTTGCGCTGCTCCGGCAATTCGCTGCGCATCTGCGCGCCCTTGCTGTTGAGGAAGGCGGAGGTCATGCCGCGCTCCTTCTGCAATTCATGCACGAGGCGGCTAAGCTTGGTAACGCCTACGGCGACCGGCTCGAGCCGGTCCATCTCGGAATAGACCCTCGCCTTGCTGGCGATTTCATAAGCCGCCAAAGCGGCGACGATGATCAAAGGAAGAATGGCGGACAGAGCAATGCGATAAAGAATCCTGGTGTGCTTCAACATGGTCACCCTCCCCTATGACACACGTTGTACGCGTATAGTCGTAAAGGAATCGCCTGATTGGAGTGACTAAATTTTGGTCACCCCAACAGCAGCGCTACGCGCCCAATTGCCTTTCGATCAGTCAACAAGCGCATTGCCTGTGCAACACTGGCGAGCGGCAGCCGATGCGAGACATTGGGACGGATCTGTCCGGCTTCCGCCCATGCGAGCAGTTGCGCAATCCGCGCCTCGCCGATGGCTGGATCCCTGCGCGCGGCTTCGCCGGCGCGAACGCCCAGCACGCTGGCACCCTTGATCAGCACGAGATTGGTCTTCGCGACGCCGATACCACCTGTGAAGCCGATCACCAGCAGCCGCGCGCCCCAATTGATGCAGCGCAAACTCTGCTCGAAGATCTCGCCGCCGACGGGGTCGAACACCACATCAACGCCCTTGCCATCGGTGATGCGTTTGACGGCATCCCTGAACGGCCCGGAGCCATACAGCACGCCATGATCGGCGCCGCGCGCCTTGGCGACGGCGAGCTTCTCTTCCGATGACGCAGCGGCGATCACCGTGGCGCCGAGCAGCTTGCCGATCTCCACCGCCGCGAGGCCGACGCCCCCCCCGGCACCATGCACCAGCAGCACTTCACCGCGCTTGATCTGCCCACGATCGACCAGCGCATGATGCGCGGTGCCGTGGGCGGCCAGGAAGGTCGCGCCTTCGGCATAATCGAAGGTCGATGGCAGCGGCGTGAGTTGCGATGGCGTGACGACGACTTCCTCGGCATAGCCGCCATGGCGCAGCTTGACGATGACGCGATCACCGGGCTTGAATCCCTTCACGTCATCGGCGATCTCACTGATATCGCCCGCAGCTTCCATGCCCGGCGTGAACGGCAGTTCGGGCTTGAGCTGATATTCCCCGGCCGCCATCAGAATGTCAGGAAAATTGATCCCGGCGGCCCGGATGGCGACGCGCACCTGTCCCGGCTTCAGCGGCAGTGATGTAAATTGTTCGAGCCGCAGACTTTCTGGCGGTCCCAGCTCTCGGCAGACAATCGCTTTCGGCATCAGGCGGCGCTCTCGGCGCTTGCGGCGCCAACACGGCGGCGCTGCAGCGCCTCACGGATCAACGGCAGGCGATCATTGCCGAAATACATGTCGGTCTTGTCGAGATAGATGGTCGGCGAGCCAAAGCCGCCCCGCGCAATCACTTCATCGGTGTTCGCCTTGAGCTGATCCTTGATCGCCTGCTCGCCAATGCCTGCGAAGAATTGGGCGGGATCGATGCCGGTGCGCGTGCAGATCCCGGTCAGCACATCGTCCCTGGAAATATCCTTGTCGTCGCCCCAATAGGCTTCGAACACCGCGCGGGCAAACGGTACCATGGCATCGTTCCCAAGCCAGATGCAGCCGCGCATCGCCTTGACGCTGTTCACGGGAAACACCGTTGGCGGCATCTTGATGGCAAGGCCCGCCGAGCGGGCCCAGTCGCCGAGGTCCTTCTTCATGTAACGCGCCTTGGCCGGCACCGGCGTCTTGCGCGATTCATAGACGCTGGGATTGACCGAATTGAAGATGCCGCCGACCAGAATGGGCCGCCACGAGATTTCCTCGCCAAACTCCCTGGCGAGCGGCTGGATGTTGTGGAAGGCGAGATAGGTCCAGGGGCTGGAACAGTCGAAGAAGAATTCGATCATGGGTGTTTCCTCTTTGTATTTTTTTATCTGTCATTCCGGGGCGTGACCGGCATGACGAATTTTATTGCTGCTGCGCCTGCGCATGCGCCGGTGCATCGACACCGAACATGATCTTGCGCGCCTGCTCATCCATCGGCTTCTTCTCCTGCTTGCCGACCGCAAGCCCGGCCTGCACCTGCGGCCGCGCGCGGACCAGCGCAAACCAGCGTTTCACGTTCGGGAAATCATCCAGCGTCAGCCCCTGCGCCTTGTGGGTCATGATCCAGGGAAAACATGCCATGTCGGCGATCGAGTAATCGCCGGCTATGTAGTCGCGGCCTTCCCCGAGATGCGCATCCAGCACGCCATACAGCCGCCTGGCCTCGCGGGTGTAGCGATCGATCGCATAGGGAATTTTCTCGGGTGCGTAGAGCAGGAAGTGCCCGTTCTGGCCGAGCATCGGGCCGAGACCGCCCATCTGCCACATCAGCCACTGCAAGACGTCGAACCGCTTGCGCATCTCGGCCGGCATGAACTGACCGGACTTCTCGGCAAGATAGATCAGGATCGCGCCACTCTCGAAGATCGACACCGCATCGCCGCCGTCGGCCGGCGCGCGATCGACGATGGCCGGCATCCGGCCATTCGGGCTAAGCTTCAGGAACTCCGGCTGATGCTGGTCACCGCGGCCGAGCTGCATGGGGACGACCGTATAAGGCAGCCCGCACTCCTCCAGCATGATCGAGATTTTCCAGCCGTTCGGCGTCGGCGCGTAGTGCAGATCGATCATGGCTTTCCTCGACGTGTTTTAACCGATCCTAGCCCTCTCCCAAGGGGGCGCAATCCCGTATACGCGGGATCAGGAACGTGGCAGACAAGCCACCGCAAAACACAATTTCCGGGGAGCGAACAATGCTGTTTCCGACCACCATCGCCGGGTCGCTACCGAAGCCCGAATGGCTCGCCGAGCCGAACAAGTTGTGGCCCACCTGGCGCTCGTCGGGCAACGAACTCGCCCGCGCCAAGCGCGACGCGACGCTGCTGGCAGTGAAGATACAGGAAGACGCCGGCGTCGATATCGTCACCGAAGGCGAACAGGCGCGGCAGCATTTCGTCCATGGCTTTCTGGAAAAGGTCGACGGCATCGACTTCGCCCACAAGGTCGAGATGGGCATCCGCAAGGATCGCTACAAGGCGATGGTGCCGCAGGTGATCGCGCCGCTGCAGCTCAAGGGCCGCGTCCACGCCTTCGAAGCGCAGGCCGCCCGTGCGCACACAAAGAACAAGTTCAAGTTCACGCTGCCCGGCCCGATGACCATCATCGATACTCTGTCGGACAGTTATTACGGCGACCGCGTGAAGATGGCCTTCGCCTTCGCCGAACTGCTGAACCAGGAAGCTCTCGCATTGCAGGCCGACGGCGTCGACATGATCCAGTTCGACGAGCCGGCCTTCAACGTCTTCATGGACGAAGCCGCCGACTGGGGCGTCAAGGCGCTGGAGCGCGCGGCACAGGGCCTCACTTGCGCCACAGCCGTTCACATCTGCTACGGCTACGGCATCAAGGCCAATACCGACTGGAAGGAAACCCTCGGCAGCGAATGGCGGCAGTACGAAGAGATCTTCCCGGCCATCGATGCCAGCCCGATCCAGCAGGTCGCCATCGAGTGCCGCAATTCGCGCGTGCCGCTGGAATTGCTGGGGCTGTTGAAAAACAAGATCGTGCAGGCCGGTGTGATCGATGTCGCCAGTGATATCGTCGAGACGCCGGAAGATGTGGTGGCCACCATCGAGGCCGTGATGAAGCACGTGCCGAAGGACAGGATCGTACCCACGACCAATTGCGGCATGGCGCCGATGCAGCGCGATATTGCCGAAGCGAAGCTGAAGGCGCTGGGTGCGGGTGCGAAGCTGGCGAGAGAGAAGCTGGGCTAAGGTACTTCGCCGCAACAAACGCCGTCATGCCCGGCCTTGTGCCGGGCGTGACGTCTTGGCGCCAAACAAGGAAAGACGTGGATGACCGGGACAAGCCCGGCCATGACGAATTCTAGTTTCCTGCGGCAGCACTCACATGCAGCGCCGGACGATAACCGGCGCGAAACGCATTCAGCGTGGATGGTGGTGTCAGCAATTGCGCGTCGACGAGTTCGCCGACCGAGGCGCTATATCCCGCAAACGACCATCGCAACGCCCGCCCCTGCGCGATCAGATAGCTCTCACCACCCGCCTGCACCATCGCCCCATTTGGCAGCGCGGCGATCGGTCCATCCACCGGATGCAACCGCTTCTTCCTGTGATCCAGCCGCTCCCGATGCAGCACCGCATCGATCTCCGTCGCCCGCACACGCGTGACGCCGTTGCCCTCCTCCCACGCCGCACGGAAACGGTTGGCATCGTTTCGGCGGCAATAGAAGCACGGGCGATGGCCGGCGGCGAAGGATGTGGCCTCGTCGAGGAAGAACAGCTCGGTCCAGCTGCGCGTCGCCATCACATCGCGGCGACGCCCGCGAAATTCGCAGACGCAGGTGATCCAGGCCGGATTGGACCAGCGCCTGTTCAGGAGTGTTTTGCTCGAGGGATCATGGATGATGCCACGATTGCCAGTGAACGTTCCGCGTTCCGGTGTCGCGACGATGTCGCCTGCCGGCGTGACACGATTTTGCAGCGGCAATCGCGTCTCCTCGCAACGAGCGCCTAGCCCGCGCCTTCGCGCATCGGCGGCTGGAATGACAGGCCGAGATCCCACGGAAAGAAGATCCATGTGTCCTGCGAGACTTCGGTGATGTACGTATCCACCAGCGGTCGCCCCATCGGCTTGGCATAGACAGTCGCGAAGTGCGCTTTGGGCAGCATGTCGCGGACGATACGCGCGGTCTTGCCGGTATCGACCAGGTCGTCGATGATCAGCAGGCCCTTGCCGTCCCCGCCGCCGAGTTTCAACGCGTCGGCCGAGAGCCCCTTCAGCACCTGCAATTCGCCGCGCTTGTTATGCTCATAGCTCGCGATGCAAACCGTATCGATGACGCGCACGCCGAGCTCGCGCGCCACGATCGCTGCCGGCACTAGGCCGCCGCGGGTGATAGCGATGATCGCGTGAAACGGACCGGCGCTGTTCAGTCGCCAGGTCAGCGCACGGCAATCGCGATGGAATTGATCCCAGGACACCGGGAACGCCTTGCCGGCGCGCTCCTGCGCACTCAATTCCGGATGATCGGCCATATTCGTCTCCTTACATCGGTCGCCCTGGGGCGGCCGGACTTATATTGATCTACTCGGCAGTTCACTCTTAATTTCACTTGGGTGCGTTGAGCGTCGCCAACATCGCCTTGACGGCTTCCATTGCCGCATTGAGCTTATCCTGATCGCGCGAGCGTACCACCAGATTGGTGTTCGGCTTGCCCTGATCGTCCAGGAACGGATAGCTGCCGATGATCGTGTCGGGATGGGCATTGGCGATCTCGCGCAGCGGACCGCCGACATCGCCTTCCCGCGCATTGGCTTTGACGGTGTCGGACAGCATCCGCACGCCGGACTTCAGCTTTGGCGCGACGATGTCCATCATCGCCTGCATGATTGATGGCACGCCGGCCATAACGATCACATTGTCGAGCTTGAAGCCGGGCGCCAAAATCGTTGCGCTCTGGATCAGGTCGGCGCCGTCGGGAATGCGGGCCATCCGCAGCCGCGCTTCGTTGAGGTCTGCGCCAAAGCGCTCCTTGAAACGGGCCACCACTTCCGGATGATGATCGATCTTGACGCCGAATGCCTTGGCCACCGCATCCGCGGTGATGTCGTCATGGGTCGGCCCGATGCCGCCGGTGGTAAAAACGTAGGTGTAGCGCTTCCGCAGCGCATCGAGGGCCGCGATGATGTCCGGCTCGTCGTCGGACACGACACGGACTTCCTTGAGGTCGATGCCGATATTGGTGAGATACTCGGCGATGAAGCCGATGTTCTTGTCCTTGGTCCGACCCGACAGAATCTCGTCGCCGATCACCAGGATGCCCGCGGTTACAATCTCGGTCATTTGTCGTTCCTCACCATTCCGGGGACCATGCGCAGGCAACGTCCTGATGTCACGGGGTTTTGCTGCTGAAACGTGCAGCGTCCAGCCGTTTTTTCAGGCAGCCTTTTGCGCATCCCCTACGAATTGCTCTTGTGGGATGCATATCGTGCTGGCCCGCCCCTTGCTACCATCCCTTTTAGTCGTGCAATCTCCGTACGGCCTCGAAACAACAGTCAGGGTACATGGCAGTCGCGTTCGACGAAATGAACGGGCCTCAAGGCGAGCTCCGCCCGGCCTATGAAGAACTCTCCCGCTGGCTCAAGGAGACGCCTCCGGACGCTTTGGAACATCGCCGCCAGGAGGCGGAGCTGTTGTTCCGCCGCATCGGCATTACCTTCGCAGTCTACGGCGATTCCGAGTCCACCGAACGGCTGATTCCTTTCGACGTCATCCCGCGGATCATTTCCGGCAAGGAATGGACCCTGCTGGAAAAGGGCCTGAAACAGCGCACCCGCGCCATCAACATGTTCCTCAAGGACATCTATCACGGCCGCGAAATTCTCCGTGCCGGCCTGATCCCCGATGACCTGATCTTCCAGAACCCCGTGTTCCGTCCGGAGATGAACGGCCAGGACGTCCCCCACGACGTCTATGTGCACATCGCCGGCATCGACATCGTCCGCACCAATCCGGACGAGTTCTTCGTTCTCGAGGACAATGCCCGCACGCCCTCCGGCGTCTCCTACATGCTGGAGAACCGGGAGATCATGATGCGGCTGTTCCCGGATCTGTTCGCGCGGCATCGCGTCGCGCCGGTCGAGAAATATCCGGATGAGTTGTTGTCCTGCCTGCGTTCTGTCGCACCACGCTCGGCCTCCACGGAGCCCACCGTCGCGCTGATGACCCCCGGCGTCTACAACTCGGCTTACTACGAACACTCGTTCCTCGCCGACAAGCTCGGCGTCGAGCTGGTCGAGGGCCGCGACCTCATCGTCAAGAACGATGAAGTCTTCATGCGGACCACCGAAGGCCTGAAACGCGTCGACGTGATCTATCGCCGGGTCGATGACGATTTCCTCGATCCCCTCACCTTCCGCCCGGATTCGGCACTTGGTGTTCCCGGTCTGATGTCGGCCTATATGGCCGGCAACGTCACGCTGGCCAATGCGGTCGGCACCGGCATCGCCGACGACAAGGCGATCTATAGCTACATGCCGGAAGTGGTGAAATTCTATCTTGGCGAAGAGCCGATCCTGAAGAACGTTCCGACCTGGCGCTGCCGCGAGCCCGGCGATCTCGCTTACGTGCTCGATCACTTGAGCGAACTCGTCGTCAAGGAAGTCCACGGCTCCGGCGGCTACGGCATGCTGATCGGCCCGGCCGCGACCAAGGCGACCATCGAGGCGTTCCGCGACAAGCTGAAGCGCGAGCCGGAAGGTTTCATTGCCCAGCCGACGCTGGCGCTGTCGACCTGCCCGACCTGCACCGAGTCAGGTCTCGCGCCGCGGCACGTCGATCTCCGCCCCTTCGTGCTTACCGGCAGCAAGAACGTGTCCATCGTGGCCGGCGGCCTGACCCGCGTGGCGCTCAAGGAAGGTTCCCTGGTGGTGAATTCCAGCCAGGGCGGCGGCACCAAGGATACGTGGATTCTGGATGAATAAGGTTATGCGAATAGCGAGTGGCGAATGGCGAGTGCGCGCCCGCCGCTATGCCACATTTGACGGACCCGCGCCTCAATGGTCGCCCTTCATCACCTGTTCGCCACTCGCCGTTCGCCACTCGCTACTCACCATTCGCCCCTCGCCCGGTACCCCACATGCTCTCCCGCACTGCTGAAAACCTGTACTGGCTAGCCCGCTATGTCGAACGCGCCGAATATCTCGCGCGCACGATCGAAGCAACTCTGCGCGTCACCGCGCTGCCGAATGCGTATATCGGCCAGACCAATGAATGGGACTCGGCGCTACTGACTGCCGGTGTCAGCGCGGCCTTCTACGAGATCTATGAGGAAGCCAACGAAACCAACGTCGTCGAATATCTCTCGTTCTCGACGGCCAATCCCTCATCGATCCGCAACTGCATCGAAGCCGCGCGGCTGAATTCGCGCTCCGTCCGCACCGCACTGACCGGCGAGATGTGGGACACCATCAACAGCGCGTGGCTGGAGCTGCAGTCGGTCTGGAGCGGCGGCGCCAAGACACGCGAGCAGCTGGCGAATTTCTTGCGCTTCGTGCAGGAGACCTCGCTGCGCTTCGACGGCTCGGCCTACCGGACCATGCTGCGCAACGACGCTTACTGGTTCTCGCGGCTCGGCCTGCATCTGGAACGCGCCGACAACACTGCGCGCATTCTCGATGTGAAATATCATCTGTTGCTGCCCGAAGACGAACATGTCGGCGGCCCGCTCGATTACTATCAATGGACCTCGATCCTGCGCTCGGTGTCGGCCTTGACGGCCTATCACTGGGTCTATCGCGAGACGCTCAAGCCGTGGCTGATTGCCGACCTCCTGATCCTCAACGACACGCTGCCGCGCTCGCTGGCGAGCTGCTACGGCAATCTCGTCCGCAATCTCGACCAGATCGGCGTGTCTTATGGCCGTCAGGGCGCTGCGCAACGCCACGCCCGCGGCGTGCGAAACCGGCTCGAACACAGCAACATGCAGGATATCTTCCAGCACGGGTTGCATGAATTCATCCAGGAATTCATTGCAGACAACAGCCGTCTGGGCGACATCATTGCCAAACAGTACCTGATTTGAGTGAAAGCGTTTTCAAGCGAAGTGGGCACCGGTTCCCGTGAAGAAAACGCGTCAAAACCAAGAAGCTGAAGCCCCGTTCTGATTTCATCGGAACGGAAAAGGCTTTAGCGTCCCGGCTCATCTGCAGATTCGGACATGTCGCCATGCGCCTGCGTATCGCCCATTCGACCACCTATCGCTACGAGCCGCCGGCTTCGGGCGTGATCCAGATTCTGCGGATGACGCCGGGCAGCCATGACGGCCAGTATGTCGCCGAGTGGCAGATCGACGTGTCCACGGATTCGCGCCTCGATTTGCATGAGGACGCATTCGGTAATGTCACCCATGTGCTGACCCATGGGCCGATCGCCGACCTCACCGTGACCGTCGAGGGCCTGATCGATACCCAGGACACTGGCGGCGTGCTGAAGGGCACCGACGAGCGGTTTCCGCCGAGCTTCTTCCTGCGCCAGACCGACCTGACCGGCGCCAGCACAGCGATGCAGGCCTTTGCCAAAGATCTCGTGCCCAGCGCCGAGACCGACGTGCTCGGCTTCCTGCATGCGCTGATGATGGCCATCAATGAGCACATGACCTTCGACATCGATCCGACCAGCACAGGTACTTCGGCCAGCGAGGCCTTCATCGGCAAGCGCGGCGTCTGCCAGGATTACGCGCATATATTCATCGCCTGCGCCCGTTCGGCCGGGGTCCCCGCCCGCTTCGTCTCCGGCCATTTCTGGCGTGCCGACGGCGAGATCAACCAGCAGGCCGGCCATGCCTGGGCCGAGGCCTATGTGCCTGATCTCGGCTGGGTCGGCTTCGACCCCGCCAATGCCATCTGCACCACCGACGCCCATGCCCGCGTTGCCATCGGGCTGGACTACCTCGGCGCAGCCCCTGTCCGCGGCACCCGTTATGGCGGCGGCACGGAAACCCTGACCGTCGCCGTCAAGGTCGATCAGGCCAATGGCCGCGGCCAGTCCCAGTCGCAAAGCCAGTCCTGAACTACGTCAAACTGGTTTTCCGAGGTTGCCCGGTCGAGACCCACCGCGTAAGACGCTTCCCTGTATTATTTTGGAGCGCGATCGGACGCAAAACCGTGGTCCACTTTTGCTGATCGCGCTCGCAAGGGACCCAAGATGACCTATTGCTGCGGAATTCTCGTCAAGGACGGCCTGGTGATGATCGCGGACACGCGCACCAATGCCGGGCTCGACAACATTTCGACCTTCCGCAAGCTGCACATTTTCAACCAGCCCGGCGAGCGCATCATGGCCGTGGCCTCCGCCGGCAATCTGGCGATCAGCCAGTCGGTGCTCTCCACGCTCAGCGAAGGGCTGGAGAATCCAACGACCGGTGAATTGGAAACCCTGCTGAACGCGCCGACGATGTTTCAGGCCGCGCAGCGCATCGGCCGCGCGATCCGGCACGTCAACGCCAGCGAAGGCAAAGCGCTCGAGGCCGAGGACATCAATTTCGACGTCTCGTTCCTGTTCGGCGGCCAGATCAAGGGCGCCAAGATGCGACTGTTCATGATCTACCCGGCCGGCAACTTCATCGAATGCACGGTGGATACGCCCTATCTGCAGATCGGCGAGCATAAATACGGCAAGCCGGTGCTCGACCGCGCGATGCATTACGACGTCGAACTCTATGAGGCGCTCAAGACGGGGCTGATCTCGATGGACTCGACCATGCGGTCCAATATCGGCGTCGGCCTGCCGATCGATGTGCTGGTGGTACGCGCCGATGTCTGCGATGCCGATCTCAACCACCGTATCGAAGCCGGCGAGCCCTATTTCCACGACCTGCGCTCGCGCTGGTCCGCTGCACTGCGCGCGGCACATCAAAGCATTCCACGCCCGCCCTACAAGAAAGACAATTGAGCGCGGCCGCGATGACCGCAGCTCCGATAAAATGGCGCATCATGACGGAGGCCGACCTGCTGGCTGTCCTCGCCATCGCCGATGCCGTTCATCCCGATTTCCCCGAAGATGAGGTCGTGTTCGCGAACCGCCTGACACTGAATCCAGGCGGTTGCGCCGTGCTCGAAGCCGAAGACGGGATCAAGGGTTATCTCATCAGCCATCCCTGGCAGTTCAAGGCGCCGCCGGAACTGAACAGCCTGTTGACGATGCCCGCTTCGCCATCGACCTATTACGTTCACGATCTTGCATTGCTGCCCGAGACCCGCAGATCCGGCGCGGCGACCATGGCCGTCGACATGATGGCGGCATGGGCCAGGCTGATGCAATTGCCCAATATGACGCTTGTTGCCGTCAATAATTCGGTTCATTTTTGGCAGCGGCACGATTTCACCATCATGCGCGATTCCGAACTGGATCAGAAACTGCAAAGCTACGGCGACAACGCACGTTTCATGGTCCGGGACCTCGCTTAAAAAGACCTCTCGTAAAAAGAAAACAGGGACGAAACAGATGACCAACAAGATCGCACTCGTGACCGGAGCAGGCACCGGCGTCGGCCGCGCCGCGTCGCTAGCACTGATGAACAGCGGCTTCACCGTCGTGCTCGCCGGCCGCCGCATCGAACTGCTGCAGGAGACCCAGAAGCTCGGCGCGGCCAATGGCGGCAAGAGCCTTCCCGTGAGCGCCGACATGGCGGACCCTGCTTCCATCGCAGCACTGTTCGCCAGGACCATGCAGGAGTTCGGCAGGCTCGACGTACTGTTCAACAATGCCGGCATGGGTGCGCCCGCGATCCCGTTCGAGGATCTCGGCCTCGAGCAGTGGCAGGCCGTGGTGAACACCAACCTCACCGCGCCGTTCCTGTGCACACAGCACGCCTTCCGCATCATGAAGGACCAGACCCCGCGCGGCGGCCGCATCATCAATAACGGCTCGATCTCGGCGCATGCGCCGCGCCCGTTCTCGGCCGCCTACACCTCGACCAAGCACGCCATCACCGGCCTCACCAAGGCCAGCAATCTCGACGGCCGCGCCTATGACATCGCCGTCGGCCAGATCGATATCGGCAATGCTGCTACACCCATGACCGACCGCATGGTCAACGGCCCCGGCGTGCTGCAGCCCGACGGCACCTCGAAGCAGGAGCCACGTATGGACGCCAAGGCCGTCGGCGATGCGGTGGCCTATATGGCCGGCCTGCCGCTCGATGCCAACGTCCTGACCATGACGGTCATGGCCACGAAGATGCCGTTCGTCGGACGCGGCTAAAACGTAACCCGCCTCAACGGCATTGCGATTGCATGACATGGGAAGCCGCGGCATCATCGCCGCGGTTTCGGGGGATTCATGCTTCAGCTACAATCGGCGTTCGGCGTTATCGCACTGTTGGCAATCGCCTGGGCGCTCGGTGAGAACCGCAGCAAGGTGTCGCTGAGACAAGCCGCGATCGGCCTCGCATTGACGATCGTCACTGCCGTGACCCTGCTGAAGCTTCCCGTCCTGACGCGCGCCTTCGGCAGCATCAATGACGCCGTCAGCACCATCGCCGCGGCGTCGCGCGCCGGCACCTCTTTCGTGTTCGGTTATCTCGGCGGCGGCGCATTGCCGTTCGATCTCAAGAATCCCGGCGCGGATTTCGTGCTCGCGCTGCAGGCACTCCCTGTGGTGCTGGTCATCAGCGTGCTGACCAGCCTGTTGTTCTACTGGCGTATCCTGCCGCCGATCGTGCGTGGCATGGCGTGGCTGCTCGAGCGCACGCTCGGCATCGGCGGCGCCGTCGGGCTATCAACGGCCGCGAATATCTTTCTGGGCATGGTCGAGGCCCCGCTGTTTATTCGCCCTTACCTCTCCCAGCTCACGCGCAGCGAACTGTTTCTGGTGATGACGGGCGGCATGGCGGGGATCGCCGGTACCGTGCTGGTGCTCTACGCCACTTTCATGGCCCCGCTGATCCCCGATGCGTCGGCGCATTTCGTGATTGCTTCCGTGCTCTCGGCGCCAGCGGCGATCCTTGTCAGCCTGATCATGGTGCCGGAGACGGAGGATCGTCGCACCGGTGGATTGCTCTCCAATCCGGACGCATCGGCCACGAGCACGATAGATGCCATCGTCAAGGGCACGAGTGCCGGCATCGAACTGCTCGTCAACATCATCGCCCTGCTGCTGGTCTTCGTGGCGCTGATGTATCTCATGAACGCGATCCTCATGATGATGCCGACCGTGGGAGGCAACTCGCTGTCCGTGCAGCGCATGCTGGGTTACGTGATGGCACCGGTGTGCTGGCTGATGGGCCTGCCGTGGGACCAGGCGCTGACCGCGGGCTCGTTGATGGGCGTCAAGACGATCCTCAACGAGTTGATCGCCTATGTTCAATTGGCGAAGCTCGGCCCCGATGCGCTAGATGCGCGCTCGCGCCTCATCATGCTTTACGCGCTGTGCGGATTTGCAAATTTTGCCAGCCTCGGAATTATGATCGGAGGTTTGGGCACGATGGCGCCGGAACGTCGTGACGAAATCAACGCGCTCGGTGTGAAGTCGATCGTCTCGGGGACGTTGACGACCTGCCTGATGGGCGCGGTCGTGGGCGTCCTGACGTGACGCTCAGCCCTTGACCTCAACGGTCTTGAACTCCGCCGGAAGGATCACTTCCAGTAGTTCGCAATTGTCGGAATAATCGCGGATCAGATGCCTGATGCGCGGCGGCTGGGTCCAGCTCGAGCCCTGGCGCATCAGTGTCTCGCCCTCGCCCTCCATGTAAGTCTTCACCCAGCCGTTCAGCACATAGACCAGCTGAAATTCGGCATCGTGATAGTGAAGCTTGGAGACCTCTTTCGGATCGCAAGGTCCGATCAGCCGGATGACATGCGCCTGCGCCAAGCCGCCCGTCGCAGCGGCGACGCCGAGATCGCGATACTTCGCGTAGGCACGCAGGCCATCGCCGAGAAATGCTTCTTCGAGATAATGACTGATCGCAACGCGTTGCTTGCGACGCTTGCCGGGTTTCGCCACGGCTTTGGCGACAGCTTTTGTACCCGCCTTGGTCGGCTTACCAACAGAGAGCTTGTTTGCTGCTTTCGCGACCGCCCGGTTCGCTGGCTTCTTCGTCGCAGCCGTTTTCGCCGCGCTCTTTAACGTCCGCTTCTGCTTCGCCATGTCGTGTTTCCCACCCGGCGCAGTGCCGAACAAACGGCAAGCGCACCCGGGAACCTAGCTGTAGTTCAGCACAGCGGCAATTCATCCGGCGCGTTGAGAGGCGCGTGTTAATGCAACCGGAACACGCCATCGACGGCACGAAGCTCAGCCGGCTTGATCAGTTTCGAATGTGCGACGGTCACCGCGAATAGTGGGCCATCGAGCTTCTCTTGCCAGAAATCCAGGAAATCCTTCAGCGCGGGAAACTTCGGAAACAGATCGTAGTTCTGCCAGACATAGGTTTGCAGCAGCGAAGGGTGGTCGGGCATCCGGTAGAGGATCTGCGCCGTCGTCAGGCCGTAGCCAAGCACCTGCTTTCTGAAATCGTCAGAAGCTGCATTTCTCGAGACCATGTTCAACCTCCATGGACAGAGCGCATTCGGCTAAGTGGATTTCCGGTTTGGCGTCGAACTTCGCTCTGCTCTCCTGTGACCGTGCTGGCTGCAGCGAACCGGCTTCCACTTCGCCCGTGACAACACGATGCATGAAATGTGACGCAAGCAACGGCTTCATCACAAGCTTAAAAGTTTAACAATGCGTTGAAAGCCGAGTGTTAGCAGCCACTTACCGCGGGTGCTAGTGGACTGGACGTCCACCGTTCGGGGTTCTTAACCAATTCTGGCACCCGTCATATTTGAGTGCCAAAATATTTGATACAGACCCTTGCCGGTGGGGAACGTTCGGCCTATGTCCGGACCAGCTGCGCTGGCACTTGTTGGCGCAGACTGCCAATTTGAAATTTCTCAAGCATCTACAGAAACTTAGGAGGACTGCATGAAATTCCGTCCGCTTCACGATCGCGTTGTGGTCAAGCGTATCGACGCCGAAGAGAAGTCCGCTGGCGGCATCATCATTCCGGATAGCGCCAAAGAGAAGCCCTCCCAGGGCGAGATCGTCTCCGTCGGCCCGGGCGGCCGCGACGAAGCCGGCAAGCTGATCCCGATCGATCTGAAGGTCGGCGAGCGCGTGCTGTTCGGCAAGTGGTCGGGCACCGAGGTCAAGATCGACGGTCAGGACCTTCTGATCATGAAGGAAAGCGACATCATGGGCGTTCTCGAAGGCGCCGCTCCCGCCAAGAAGAAGGCCGCTTAAGCGCCTTTCCTCTCTCCCCTTAATTTTCAAGGAAGCAAAACATGTCAGCCAAAGAAGTGAAATTCGGCGTTGATGCCCGCGACAAGATGCTGCGCGGCGTCGACATTCTCGCCAACGCGGTGAAGGTCACCCTCGGTCCCAAGGGCCGCAACGTCGTCATCGACAAGTCGTTCGGCGCTCCCCGCATCACCAAGGACGGCGTCACCGTCGCCAAGGAAATCGAGCTCGACGACAAGTTCGAGAACATGGGCGCCCAGATGGTGCGCGAAGTGGCCTCGAAGTCGGCCGACGCAGCCGGCGACGGCACCACCACCGCGACCGTGCTTGCCCAGGCCATCGTCCGTGAAGGCGCCAAGTCGGTTGCCGCCGGCATGAACCCGATGGATCTGAAGCGCGGCATCGACCTGGCTGTGGAAGCCGTGGTCGCTGATCTCGTCAAGAACTCCAAGAAGGTCACCTCGAACGAGGAAATCGCCCAGGTCGGCA
>NZ_JBGMOE010000170.1:0-4959 GCF_041424195.1 Tardiphaga sp.
CAGTCGAAGTTCATCGGCATCCACTTCTTCTCGCCGGTCGAGAAGATGATGCTGGTGGAGATCATCGTCGGCAAGAACACCGGCGACGTCGCGCTGGCCACCGCGCTGGATTATGTCCGCGTCATCGGCAAGACGCCGATCGTCGTCAACGACTCCCGCGGCTTCTTCGCCAACCGCTGCGTGCTGCGCTTCACGGCCGAAGGCCTCGAAATGCTGCTCGAAGGTGTGCCGCCGGCGATGATCGAGAACACTGCCAAGATGGCCGGCATGCCGGTCGGGCCGCTGTCGCTGTCGGACGAGATCGCGCTCGATCTGGTGCTGAAGATCATGAAGGCCACCGAAGCCGATCTGGGTTCGCAGGCCGTCGATCAGGCGCAGAAGAAGCTGATCGTCGAGATGGTCGAGAAGCAGGAACGCTTCGGCCGCAAGAACGGCAAGGGCTTCTACGAGTATCCGCCGAAGGGCAAGGGCTCGAAGGCTCTATGGAAGGGCATCGCCCCGCTGCTGCCGAAGCCGGTCGATCCCGATACGCTCGATGTCGAGGAGCTGAAACAGCGCTTCCTGGTGGTGCAGGCGGTGGAAGCCGCGCGTACCGTCGAGGATCACGTGATCGTCGATCCGCGCGAAGCCGATGTCGGCTCGATCCTCGGCTTCGGCTTTGCGCCGTTCACCGGTGGCACGCTGAGCTATATCGACTTCATGGGCACCAAGAAGTTTGTCGAGCTCTGCCACAAGCTCGAAGCCAAATACGGCTCGCGCTTCACCCCGCCGAAGCTGCTCGAGGAGATGGCGGCCAAGGGCGAGACCTTCTACGGCCGCTTCCCGCCGAAGAAACTGGCCGCGGCGTAACTCGCTGCCCGATCCACCCTCTCCCACAAGGGGAGGGGAAGAAGGCAGACAAAAAAGGCCGGATCATCGATCCGGCCTTTTGCGTTCTCAGCCGATGAAATTGCAGCTCACGCCGCCTTCATCAGACCTTCCTTGGTCAGCGCTTCCTGCACCGGCGGGCGGGCCGCGACGCGGTCCTTATAGGCCATCAGGTTCTTGAACTCGGAGAGGTCGATGCTCATCCGGTCGGCCCATTTCAGCATGACGAACAGATAGCCGTCAGCGACGCTGAAATCCTTGCCCATCAGGTAATCCTTACCCGCGAGCTGGCCATCGAGATATTTGAACTTGCCCATCAGACGGGTTCTGAAGAAGCCCTTCACCTCGTCGTCGAACACCGGCTGGAACAGCGGGCTGAAATTCTTGTGCAGCTCGCCATTGATGAAGCCAAGATACTCCTGCAGCTGGCGGCGCGCATTGCTGCCATTGGCCGGCGCCAGATTCTTGGCAGCAGCCTCGTCGGCGATGTACTGCACGATGACCGGGCCTTCGGTGAGGAGTTCGCCGCTGTCCAGGCCGAGCGCGGGTACCTGACCTTTCGGGTTGATGGCGAGATAGTCGTCGCCATTTTCCAGCTTCTTGGCTTTCAGGTCGACCTTCACGAGATCGTAAGGCAGGCCGGCTTCGAGAAGTGCGATATGAGGGGAGAGCGAGCAGGCGCCCGGCGAATAATACAGCTTCATCGAAAAATCCTCCCTGAAGACATTGGTTTAACCACGCGGGTGACTAAATGCATCTGCATGAAAGAGTCAAGATTGATGCAGCTGCATCAAGTGGGCTAGGGTGCCGCCACCATTTGGACTGAGCCATGAAACGTAAACCTTCCCTTGAGGCGACAGCCGCCTGGATCCGCCTGATGCGAATCCAGAGCCGGGTGCTGGACGCCGTCGAGCAGGATCTCAAGCGCGCCGGCTTTCCGCCGCTCGCATGGTATGACGCGCTGGCCGAGCTGTCGCGCTCACCGACCGGCGAGATGCGCCCGGTCGAGCTTGAGAAGCAGATGCTGATACCGCAATATTCGACATCGCGTCTGATCGACCGTCTGGTCGACGAAGGCTTGGCTGCACGCCGCGAATGCAAGATGGACAAGCGAGGCCTGTTCGTCGAGATCACGGCGGCCGGACGCGAGTTGCACAAGAAGATGGGCTGCGCCTATTCAACGGCGATCGAGAAACATGTCGGCTCGAAACTGTCCGACGCAGATGCAGCAAAACTGTGCGGCCTGCTCGACCGGCTCGGCTGCGCATGCCAAGAAGCGGCACCGACAGTGACATCGCCGGCCGCCAGAGACGCCGCGCCAGCGCGATGAACCTAATTTTTGCCTGCGTTCGCGACCTGCACGGGCCGCGGGCGTCCCCGACACCGCGCGCGACTGATTGCAGCGCTTTTCATTCGGAATTTTCATGGCGCGTGACCAAATCGATATGACGCCGCTGCAGTCGCGCGACGAACTCGTGGCGTGGCTGGCGGCGGGCGTGAAGCCGCCATCGGAATTCCGCATCGGCACCGAACACGAGAAGACGCCGTTCACGCTGAGCGGTCACAATCCGGTGCCTTACGAAGGCCCACGTGGCATTGGTGCGGTGCTGGACGGCATGAAGCACCTGCTCGGCTGGGAGCCGATCATGGAAGCCGGAAATATCATCGGCCTCTATGACGTCACGGGCGGCGGCGCGATTTCGCTGGAGCCCGGCGGCCAGTTCGAATTGTCCGGCGCGCCGGTGGAGACGGTGCATCAGACGCAGTCCGAACTGATGGCGCATCTGGCGCAGGTGCGCGAAGTGGCGACGCCGCTGGGCATCGGCTTTCTTGGCCTCGGTCTCACCCCATCCTGGTCGCGTGCGCAGATCCCGGTGATGCCCAAGGGCCGCTACAAGATCATGACCAATTACATGCCCAAAGTGGGTCAGTATGGCCTGGACATGATGTACCGGACCTGCACGGTGCAGACCAATCTCGACTTCTCCTCGGAAGCCGACATGGTGAAGAAGCTGCGCGTTTCCGTTGCGCTGCAGCCAATCGCGACCGCATTGTTCGCAAATTCCCCGTTCACTGAAGGCAAGCCCAACGGCTTCCTGTCGTTCCGTTCCGAAGTCTGGCGTGACACGGATAATGCCCGCTCTGGCATGATCCCCTGGGCGTTTGAATCCGGCATGGGCTTCGAACGCTGGGTCGATTACGCGCTCGACGTGCCCATGTATTTCGTCAAGCGCGGCGACACTTACATCGACGTGTCCGGCTCGTCGTTTCGCGATTTCTTCGCGGGCAAGAATGAAAAGATGCCCGGCGAAAGGCCCACTCTGTCGGATTGGGCCAATCATCTCTCGACGATTTTCCCGGAAGTCCGCCTGAAGCGCTATCTCGAAATGCGGGGCGCCGATGGCGTGCCGTCGGATCGCTTGCCGGCATTGTCGGCCTTCTGGGTCGGGCTGCTTTACGACGATGGCGCACTCGATGCTGCCTGGGACATCGTCAAGCACTGGACCGCCCAGGAGCGTCAGGCGTTGCGCGATGACGTGCCGAAATTGGGTTTCAAGGCGAAGATCAAGGATCGCTATCTGTTCGAGATCGCCAAGGAGTGTCTTCTTCTCGCTCATGGCGGCCTGCGCCGCCGCGGCAACCTCGATGCGCATGGACGCGACGAGTCCCGCCACCTGGAGGCGCTCGATCAGATCCTGGATTCCGGCAAGACTCCGGCCGAGCAGATGCTTGACAGGTTTCATGGCGCCTGGGATGGCTCGGTGGCACCGGCCTATAAGGAATACTGCTTCTAGATCAGCGGCTTGGGGAAGCTGAAAATCCGTTCATCAGCGGTACAGGTGACCGGCGTTCCAATGGCGTTCTTCTGACGCCGTTTGCAAACCGCTGAAAGTCATCCTGCATGTCGAGGAATCTGCTCAGAGCGTGTCTGACAGCCTTCGCCATGCTGTTGCTGGCAGCCGTGACGCCTGTCCGGGCGCAAACCAATTTCGATCGGCCTGGCGGGGACTATTCGCGTTCGGTCTCGCAGTCCGGTGATCCCGCCGAATGCGCGCTGATCTGCGAGCGCGACAAGAAGTGCCGCGCCTGGAGCTTCAATTATCCAAGCGACAATTCCGAAAACGCGGTGTGCTGGCTGAAAGACAAGGTGCCGCCGCGGATCGAGAGCTATTGCTGCGTCTCCGGCGTGCGTGGTGCCGGCGTCATCGAGCCCCGCACTGGTCCCGTAGAAACGTCGACCGATCGTTTTGGCGGCGATTATCGCTCGTTCGAGGTCAAGAATGACGACAAGGCCGAGCGTGGTGACGCCTGTCGCGATGCCTGCGAGGGCGACAACAAATGCCGCGCGTGGACCTTTGCGCGCCCCGGCTATGCCGGCAAGAACGCCCGGTGTTTCCTGAAGAACGACATCAAGCCGCCGCGCCGCAAACCGGGATTTATCTCGGGCGTGGTGCGGTAACGCGTGGCGACAGGGACAAGGAAGCTTAGCCCTTGTGCTTTCGTGTCTGCGGGCACCCAGACATTGTGTCCTTGCCGACTTCCGATCAGCGATTAACGCGACATTCTATCCGCCGATGTGGCTTGCCATATATGTGGCAGAACTCTGCGGGCGCACTGCAGCCGCAAAACGCATCTTCATTAAAATGCGCAGCATCGCGTGCGACGCGACGTGTGATCGATGCAGCAACGCAAAAGCACACCGAGTGCATTTGATCATGCTCGACGCGAAGATTTCCGCGCGCATATCGGCCGAAGGGCCGCAAGGCCCGTAAACAAAGGCGTTTCCGCGTGTCGCGCTTGTGGGTAATTGCGAGAATTGCATCGTGCGATCGCGCGCGCATGAAAAGAAACATCGAATAATTTTGCTGCGTCGCATTTTTTTCAAAAAAGCTGTTGCGTCTCTCGAAGCCCCGGCCTATAGGTTCACTCCCTTCGGGGCGCTGCACACAGTCTTTCGAGACGCAGCCTGATGACTTCCACTAGGAATGATCAGAACGAAATTTTCTCCCTACTGGGGAGGGCAATGCTTCGGCGTTGGGCTGTTTGACAAGTTAAATTGAAGAAAGAGAAACGTGGACGGCGGAGTCCTTG
>NZ_JBGMOE010000171.1:0-4934 GCF_041424195.1 Tardiphaga sp.
GCGCGTCCGGAAAATTTGCAGTGGGAGTCAGATAAGGCCTAGACTGTCAGGATATGTAGCCGAATTATCCAGCGCCATGCTGGGTGCGGAACTCGGCCTGCCGGTCACGCATCTCGATCATCATGCCAGCTACATCGATCACTGGCTGGCCGTCCTAAGGCAGGACGATCGCGCAATCCTCACCGCTGCTGCCAAGGCGGAGGAAGCGGCGAGCATGCTGTTGCGGCTCGGCGGCCGTGCGGCCGATGTGCCATCGGACGATACGGACAGTGCCAATCCCGACGCGGCATCCGACATCGCGCTCGCGGCCTGACGGAGGGAACCATGGGACGCTCCGTCAGCTACCCGTCCGGTGCGCTGGTCGCCTATCAGGGGTTCGCAATTGACGATGAAGACGACTGGGAATGCACCCTCGAATGGCTGCGGGACGATCTGATCGCGCAGGCACAGTCGGCATTTCCCTCGCTGGAACCGCACGAGGGCTGGCGCGGGCGCGAGGACCGCATCCTCCTGCGCAACGGCTACGCCGACTTTGGGCTGTCGATCTACGGCGGCCTTGCCGCGGTATGGATCGTCGAGCGCGACGACACTTCGTATCACGAGGCCGAGTTGCGCCGCCCGCTGCATGCGCTGGCGCAGCACTGGCTCGGCAGCATTGCCGGGCGCTTTGACGATCTGTTCGGCGAATACGTGTGCCTTGGCCACATGTCGAATGGCGAAGGCGTCTATCGCAAGCGGCATTGACGCGGTGACCGCTGCCCAGTGTCCGGGAGGGGAGGGGGCAAGGGTGTGTGAACCCATCGGGAGATCACACATGTCCAGCAATCCTCTTCCTCCAGCGGACCCTGAGCAGGTCCAGCGCGAACGTACTGAGCAGATCGCGCGCCTCAACGATGAAACCCGCCAGGGCAAGGCGCGGCGTTCACGCATTCTGTTCACGCGCGGCGTCGTCGAACTGCTCGCCGAAGGGCAGACCGAGGCGCCCGCGCGCACGGCGCGGGTCATGATCAACCAGGATAGGCTGATGCGGCAGATTGCCGACGCGCCGATTGATCCGGGTGACGATCCCTATGGCGAGCGCGATTTCGGGGTCGTCACCTTCCTCGGCGAACGCCTGTACTGGAAGATCGACGCTTACGCCGACGACGGCAGTTTCTCGTTCGGATCGGACGCCCCCTGGGATGCCTCGGTCACGGTCCGGGTCCTGACCGTCCTGCAACCGTGCGAATACTGAACGCGCCTGCGCCTTGCGCGCGCGAGGAGATCCCAACATGACCCGGACCATCGATCTTTCGGGAACGCGGTTCGATGAACCTTGCGCGCAAGTGGGCCGCGATCCCGATGCGCCGGCGCGCAGCCGTCAGGAGGCGCTTGCTTACCGCGCCGCGCTTGTCGCGGTGCTGGGCGTTCCGCCTGAAGACTATGCCCTTGAGGTTGTCGGCAACCCCCACGATTTCGGAACCTATTATACCGTGCGCCTGCGATGCCCTTCGGACGCCGCGCACCACGACGATGCCTATGAGGCGATGGTCGAGCATGGCCTTGCGCACTGGCTCGACGCGATGATGCCGGCGCCCTACGACTATGCGCCCGACGGGACATGGACGGCGATCTGTCCGCATTCGCCATCGCGCGAAGCAATCGAGCGCGCCCTGATCACGAGCCGCCCGGCCGCCGACGGCACCTTCGCCCTCGACCTGTTCGCGCGCCTGCATGCCAATTTGCGCGCCGGCTATCCCGATCATGCGTCGCGGGCGGACCTGCGGAGCGCCTGCATCCATGAACAGTCCGGTGCGACCGTGCATTGATGCCGGCAGCACCCGTGAGACTCAGGGGTCCGGGGCCAGGACCCCAGCGGCGGGAGGGAAGCGGGAAGGGAGTGGTTGGTCGGAGCAGGGATGCCCCAGGCCATCACCCCCACGACCCCCGAGCAGCAAGACGGGGTCTTTGCCAAGGAGCACCAGGCAATGAACATCGGCACCATCCAGAGCAATGCGCAGGGTCACCTGAGCGGCTCGCTCGCGACCGTCATGGTCGCCATGACCTTCGCGCTGCGCGAGGTTGAATCGCGCAACGACAAGGCGCCCCGCTTCGAAATTCTCACCCGCAACACCGGCGGCGCTTTCGTGCAGGTCGGCGCCTTGTGGGAGAAGGCCGCGCTCGAGACCGGCGAATGCTACCTGCAGGGGCGCATCGATGATCCGTCGCTGACGCGGCCGCTGCCGATCAGCGCGTTCAAGCAGGACGACGGCAGCTACAACGTGGTCTGGTCGCGGCCGCGCGCCCGGCGGCGGGCTGATGCGTTCTCGCCCGCGGGCAACGCCTGACACACCCCATCCCCTGACTCACCGGACGCCCCGGCCACCTTACGGCGGTCGGGGCGTTTCCTTTAGGGAAAGCATTCATGCTGACCGATTCTGAACGGTTCGCGTTCCGAACCCACCGCGCGCATGTCCTCGACACAACGGGCAACGCCTACGACGCCTGCCAGGTCGATGAAGCCATCGTCAAAGGCCACACGTTGATCGTCCTCGGTGAAGGCGTGGTCGGTCTTGCCTGGGCCTGGCCGGTGGCGGTCACGGCTGAAGCGGGCCACCTCCACAAGATCGCCGATGCCGGCGCCGCGACGCTGACCGACCTCGTGGCGCCGCTCGGCTTCGACGAGGATGACGTGCGCACCGCCATCTCGCTGGCCCGAACCTTGGGCTTTGCCATCGATCCCGCGTTCGATCGGGTCTGCCCGACCGAGTGATCGCACCTGAAACGGCGCTGCGAGCCGCTGCGGCTTCCCAACGCTTTCACCGACGCACCATGCGCACGTCAGCGGGCGCGTGATCATCAAAGGACATCCGTCCATGCCCTTTCCTGCGACATTGCGTGCCCGGGTTTCGCCCGAGGCGATCACCAAGGTTACCCGTATCTTCAACGGAACGCTCGGCGACATCTTCAACGAGCTGTTCCAGAACGCGCGCCGCGCTGGCGCGACATGCGTAGAGGTGATCGCCGAGCACATCGAGGATGCCTGCATCGTCACCGTTACCGACGATGGCGCGGGCATTGCCGACCCGGCCGATCTCGTCTCGCTCGGCCAGTCCGACTGGTCGGAGGCCTGTCGCACGCGCGAGGATCCCGCCGGCATGGGTTTCTTCAGCCTTGCCGGGCTCGAGACGGTCGTGCGCTCGGTCAGTGCGCACGCGGCCTTCGCCCTCACGATCTCCGGGGATGCCTGGACCGGCGAAGCCGATATCGCGGTGCTGCCCTGGGAGGGACCTCGCGGCACCAGCATCGCGTTCCATGTCCCGCCGCAGCGCGACGGAACGCTCGAGCGTTGTCTCGAAAGCGCCGCGCGCCATTTTCCTTTGCCCGTCACGTTCAATGGCGAGGAACTGAAGCGGGTCGATTTCCTCGCAGGCGCGCACAGGATCGTCGAGCGCGAAGGGTATCGCCTCGGCGTCTATCGCAACCGCACATCGTCTGCCGGCGACACCGTCAATTTCCACGGCGTGACGCTCCGGCACGTCTTGCCGCAGGTGAAGGAAATCCGCCACGCCCAGTGGAGCGTGCATGTCGACCTCGTCGATGCACGCGATCTCGTTCTGGTCCTGCCGGCGCGTAAGGAGATTTACCACAACGCCGCGCTGACGCGGCTCGAGACCCTGTGCCGCGCCGCAATATATGAAACGATCCGGGCCGAGCCCTTCCACCGGCTCAGCCATGCCTTGGATCAAGGCCAGTCTGTTCTGCGACGCCTTTCCCGATTCGATTGCCCAGTTGCCGACGTAGACGCCGTTTCTGGCGCGTGACAGCTACCGCGATCTTCCCGGCTTCATGGCTATTGCTGCGGACGCAGCCCTCTACGACGACACGGATGCGCTCGATTCCGGGACATTCGGTCGCGCGCTCGCGTTCTCCCGAAATGGGCACGCTGGCGAGGTGCATCGCCTCGATGGGTCGGCACCGCTGACATTCTACACGCCGATCGAGCAATTCATCGGCTACAGCTGGTACGACCGCCTCAAATGCTACGTGCGCACAGGCGAGCGCTTCTGCGAGGCCGATGGCCGCGATACCGTGCTTGGGAGCGATCCCGGCACCTTGCGCCCTGAGACCATCACGCTCGAACTCAGCGATCAGTTCGGTGGTGGCCTCGACCTGCCGACAGATCTTGCGCTTCTGGAGGGCGACGACAGCTGGACAGACGTCGACACGGTGCGGATCGCGCTCACGAAACGTTCGCGGCTCGATCCCGGCGATCTCACGGATTACATCATCGATGCGGTCTTCAGCCCATCTGACGATTCCGATGCGGACAGCTACGATACCCAGGAAACGCGGTTCCGCTATGAGGCCGCCGCCCGCGCCCATGCCATGCTCGAAGATGACGATGCGGCGACGCTCGCGGTGATCCGCATGGTCTTTGCCGATCGCATTGCCTGGCGCATTCCCGCTGGACGCACCTTGTGTCTGTCCTGGTCGATGTCCCGCAAGGAGCTTGCCCTCTTGCCGGAGGTGGACGTCCCGACGTCCGACACGACTGCGCCTGGCGCAATCGCAGGCTGAACCCTTCTTCGCGTCTCCGGCCCCGCAGCCGGCCCCTTTCCTCCCGATACAGGAGATCCCGATGGGATGGCTCTCGATGACCCTGCGCGGCATGGCGCCTCATGCCACGCCCAAGGCCTATCTCGACGACCAGTGCACTTATGCGCCAGACCCGGCGACCGGTCGGACCGAGGGTTTGCGCGTCCTCAGGTCGACGGTACGTTCCGGCGCCTACTACGCGGCGTACCAGAACTACGGCCCCGACGGTGACCGCCCGCCCTTTGCCATCATCTGCCTCGTCCGCTGGAACCCGCGCGCCCGCGATGGATACGTGTTCGCCTACAAGGACAGTGCGCCGTTGCGGCGCTGAAATGGAGTATCAGTGATGATGAGGT